>CAZNRQ010000012.1:0-21895 GCA_964574845.1 uncultured Bacteroidales bacterium | reverse complement strand
TTAAAAACTCTCATTCTTACGTTTCTTTCGTTCATTGTATCAGGAGTTATTTGTTTTCATACAGCATACGCAGGAACTGTATTTATAAAAGGTATCGCCAAAGGCGCTGAGGGGAAGTTCATTTCACTTAAAAAATTCAGCGATAACCTTACGCAAAAAGAACAACTGCTGGCAAAAAGCACTATTGATTCGAATGGCAACTTCGAACTGAAATGCGAACTAAATTCGACAGGGTTGGCTATTATTCATATTGAATACTATATGGGCGAAGTGTATCTTGAACCCAACAATAACTATGCATTAGAAATAAGAAATCTGGTATTTAACGACAAACTGGATAAAGTGAATCATTACCTGAGTCCATTAAATTGTTATATAAAGGTGATATCAGATAAAAAGAATGAGCTGAACTACCTCATTTCAAAACTTAATCTGAACTACAACCTTTTCATCCGAAAGAACATTGTCTTGGTCAAAAACAAGGAAATACTTCTCAAAACCGACACTTTTCTGATGGCAATGCAGGATACATTTGCCGGCATCAACCACCCTTTCTTCAACGATTATTTTACCTATCGCATTGCATCGCTGAAATTTCTGACCGGATATTCCGACCCATACAAACTGATGACGGAATATATTGTAAACAAGCCCATACTGTATGACAATATAGAATACATGAGCTTTCTGAGCGATTACTTTGAGAATTATTTTAAAGATATCACCCGCTCGGTTAAACTCAGCGATCTGAATGTCCCCGTGAATAAGAACAAGAGCTTTTTTGAGGCTCTGGACGTTCTGGGTAATGATTCGCTTTTGCGTAACGAGGTGTTACGCGAAGTGGTCTTATTGAAAACTCTGGATGTTTTATACTCCTCGGCCAATTTCGACAAGAAGGCAGTTTTAGAAGTCCTGAGACAGTTCTCTTTGAAAAGTAAATTCGAAAAGCACAGGTTGATTGCTTCCAATCTTATTGAATCATATAACAGGTTCGAAAAAGGCAATCCTGCAACTGAGTTTAAATTGGGAGATACCAAAGATAGTGTGATTAATTTGAGCGACTATAAAGGGAAACTGGTTTATGTAAATTTCTTTGCCAATTGGTGCAAACCCTGCATGGAGGAGTTGGAACTTATGAAGAAACTTCATGAGAAGTACAAGAACCAAATCGCCTTTATCAGCATTTCGGTCGACAGGGAGTTTATGAAATCTTTTTACTTGCAACGTGATAAAAAATACGATTGGGAGTTTCTATATTTCAACAATGATTACGACCTGCTCGAAAATTATTCTGTATTCTCCTATCCCAGTTTTGCATTGATAGACAAGGAAGGTAAGATCATCCAATGTCCTGCCCCCAAACCCAGCGAAAACATTGAAATGACCTTCGAGTTATTACTGGCGCCACCTAAATAGAACCTGTTAAAACCTTTATCCCTTTTTCTTTCAATTGGCTAATTGAGGATTAATTGGTAACTTTGTAAAAAAACACCTTAAATGAAATTGATCGTCTGGCTGTTGAAATTTATTTGGATTCTACTAAGATTCTTAATCGGATTCGCGATCCTAATTGCCTTGCTGCAGTTTTTAGTTGCACCTGTCTATAATTTTCCCCAGAAAAAGTCTTTCAGCGGAGATAGATTCTATAACCCTTATCAGGGTTGTGACACAGCCTGGTGGAAGAAATCGGTTTTTCATAAACATACTGAAAGCTGGGGAGGACATGATTTCGGTAGCAATACTACCAAGGCAACATTTGACAGATACATGTTCTTAGGCTACGATATTGTTGCCCTTTCTGACTATCAGCATATAAATCCTGCCAAATTCGCAAAACAGGATGAAATTATTCCAAATTATGAGCATGGTATTGGCATGAAGAAAAACCATCATTTAAGTATTGGTGCGAAATCAATTCTGCCCTTTGATTTTCTTTTCCCCCAAACGGCAAGTAACAAACAGTTTATGATAAACCTGTTACGTAACCGCACCGAAGTGCTGGCTTTGGCTCACCCCGACTGGTATGGTGCCGTAACGGATTACGATGTGAAGCGTTTGTGCGACTACGATTGCTTTGAGATATTCAGTAATTACCATAATTCAATTAACATTTGGGATTCTGCTCTTTCAGCAGGTATGCCTGCTTTTCTGGTAGCTGATGACGATAATGATGAAATCGAAAACCCCAATGTGGTCGGACGTTGCCTGACATTGGTAAATGCACAAAGAACCACTCTGGCCATGGTGGCTGATGCATTGAAAAAAGGCAGAACCATTGGTGTAAGAGTAACCTCCAAAGAAAATGAATCCTGGGAGGTGAAAAAGAAAAATATTGATGCTATACCTTTATTAAGGAGCGTTATAGTTACCGGAGATAGTTTAAAGGTTTCCGTGTCGGAGCTGGCAAGCTCGGTATCATTTATCGGGCAGAACGGTTCGGTTCAAAAGACCGATTCAAATACTATGAATGCCTCTTACCTGATAAAGACCAAGGATACTTACGTAAGAACACACATTGTTTTTAAGAACGGAACTCAGTTTTTCCTGAATCCCATTATAAGATATGACGGTTCAGCCTTCATTAGTTACCACCCCACAGTGAACATATGGGTCACTCTTCTAAAAAATCTGCTGTTTTTAGGAATAGTAGTTGTGCTGGTTTATTATTACCGAAGAAGTAAAAGGAGAAAATAGTATTCCGAGAGGGTAATAATTACTTCAATCAGGCTTAACCCATAGTTGATCTAAAGGTTGTATAAGTACACAATTTTCTCGGTGGTAACAAATTCTTCTTCGAAATAGCTGCTGATATCAAAAATGAATTTTGCTGCTTTCATTCTTTTTATTTCCTGTAAGGCATCATCGCCTTTTAGATATAAGACCCCGTTTTGTAAGGTATTTACACTTTCATCCGAGATATTGTGTTTGATCCATTTCACAAAGTCAGGCAATTCTGTAACTGCCCTTGAAATGATAAAGTCAAAAGTATAGCCTACATCTTCAGCCCGTTTTTGTTCGGCTGTTACGTTTTCCAATCCCAAAGCTTTTGCTATTTCCTGAACCACCTGTATTTTCTTTCCTATAGAATCTACCAAGAAGAAGTCAACTTCAGGAAACATGATAGCCAGAGGTATTCCGGGGAAGCCTCCACCTGTTCCCACATCCATTACCGTAGTACCCGGAGTAAACTGTATAAGTTTAGCAATACTGAGTGAATGCAGTACATGATGTAGATAGAGTTCGCGTATGTCCTGTCTCGAAATGACGTTAATTTTTTCGTTCCAATCGTTGTACAATGGTTGCAGTTGTTCGAACTGCTGTAGCTGTCCGGGAGAAAGTTCGGGGAAGTATTTTTTTATGAGTTGCATAGGCTCTTAACAATTTCGTGTGGAAAATTACTAAAAAGCCGGCGTTTGTGGGTGAAAAAACTTATCTAATTTTGAAATTAAATATTTCTGAATGAAGAAACCCCTTCTGCTATTAGCTTTTCTATTCACATCTCTAAATATTTTGGCTCAGTCAAAACAAACGGTTGAGGGATATATTGTCAAATACCTGGAACTTGCCATGCAGGAAATGAGAATCTATAAGATTCCTGCAAGCATAACTCTTGCACAGGGTTTGTTGGAATCAGGAAATGGCAATAGCGAACTGGCACTTAACGCAAACAATCATTTTGGCATAAAATGCAAAAATGAATGGACCGGTGATAAATACTATTATGACGATGACGAAAAGCACGAATGTTTTAGAAAATACAAATCCGATACAGATTCCTATCGCGATCATTCGCTTTTTCTGACTAAGCGTGAATACTATAAAGCTTTATTCCTGCTCGACATTTGCGACTATAAAGGATGGGCAAATGGTTTGAAAAAAGCAGGCTATGCTACCGAGCCTATGTATGCAGAAATGCTGATAAAGATAATTGAGGACAACCAACTTTACAATTATGATTGCCCGGGGCAGGTGATAGTTAAAGACACGTCCAAAATCACTCAGGTGAAACCAAATGAAGTGAAACAGGTAAGCCTATCAGATTCCAATAAAGAACACGGAATGAAGATCAATCCTAAAACCAATAACGATGATGATTTTGGAGATGTAACTCTGGCAGGTAATTCTCGAAAAGTATATACCAACAATGGTGTAAAATACATCAAGGCTCGTAAGAAAGATAGCTTCGAAACCATTGCTGATGATCTGGGCCTAGCAGTATCCAACCTTATGCGTTATAATGACCTGAAACAAAAACGTGTTTTGAAAGAGGGTGAAATGGTTTACATTGAAGCCAAAAAGAAAAAGGCAGAAAAGGAATTTCATATTGTTGAAGCAGGAGAAACTCTGCATAGTATTGCTCAATCATATGGTGTGCAGGTAAGGGAACTTTACACCAAAAACCATCTAAAATCGGACAGCGAATTGAAAATAGGCCAAAAGATATGGCTTAAATATACCAGACCCGAGAAATAAATAAAAAAGGTGGCTTATTGGCCACCTTTTTTATTTTTATAAGAATATTTATTTTAATATGAATGAGATTGGCATATTAAACTCCACCCTTACTGGTTTACCATTTTGACGACCTGGCTTCCATTTTGGCATCATGACAAGAACTCTTAGAGCTTCTTCGTCGCATCCGGCACCAATACCGCGTAACATTTTCACTTCTGTTATACTTCCATCCTTTTCCACAGTAAACGTAAAATAAACCTTACCTTGTATGCCAATTTCTCTTGCTGACATTGGATATTTGATATTTTCTGACAAAAACTTAATTCTGGCTTCATCACCCCCAGGGAATTCAGGCATTTCTTCAACGTAAGTGAACTTAGTTAATTCTGTGTCATCATCCATGACTTTATCTTTTTTACTGTCATCAGGAATATCTATCGTTCTGCTATTTGTATCAATAAAGTTATTGTTAGTTTTATCCATCAAATCACCTAAATCACCTGTTTCATCAGGATTGGTCGTTACAATTGGGACACTATAAACAGCAGCTTTTTTTTCAATTGGCTTAGGAGCTTCCGGGAGCTTAATTTCAGCTTTTGCTTTGGGTCTATCCATAATAACTTCTACATCTTTTTTCTCATTAACATATTTTTCATCACTCATATAAGAAGCGATCAAAGGAATCGAAACTCCCATCAGGAACAAGGTAAACGAAATTACCATTGCGCGAATCAAATTTCTGCTGTAACCCTTACGAAGAGCATAAGCTCCGTAATCTTTGTTTCTTTTCTCGAAGATGATCTCGTCGAGGTTTTTTTCAGTGTTTTTCATGGCTTTAAATTTTTTAATTGTTATTTTTTTTAATAATTGTACAACAATATTACAATCAAAGCAAAGTAAAAAACCAGCTAATTAAGTAAACGGCAGGGATGACTAAGTTAACGGTAGGCTTCATCAAGTTAACGGCATCATATGCCTGATGAGAACCAAAACAGATTAGAAAAATTTCATAAGGGAACTTCATCCCTATTTGGTAAGCAAAAGATGAATTAGACGCAAAAAGAATGAAAAGAATAACGGCTATTTATGTGCCATCACAAAGAAATCGAAGCAGGCTTCGTTGGCATTCTCAACGAAAAAATCTGATGTCAGAACTTTTTCAACAAGTGTCGTGTTCTTCTTCATCAATTTATTACGGTTCATGCGGTTGGCAATATCATAGGGTATTTGCAGTAGTTTGCGCGGTAAAATATATTGCAATCTGAAAATATCGAAACGGGTAAATTTCTTCACCGAACGACGATTTTCCTCGTAATAAGCCATCACTTTTTCATTGCCAAATACACCGTTGATTTGATACGAACGAAAATATTTTGCGATAAGGGCTGTTATACTATCTAGTTTATACTCCCTTACATGCCAGGGATTGCGGGTGAGTGACATCCGGCGGTTAGGAGTGGTCATGATTAGTAATCCATCTTGTTTCAACACCCTTTTGATCTCCTGAATAAAGAGGTGATCATTTTTGATATGCTCTATCACCTGAAAAGTGACCACCATATCAAAAGTATTATCTTCAAATAAGCTTAATGGAGGCACACATAGCTGATGGAATTCCACATTACTGATATTTGGATCGATTGGTGTATTATGTTTATCAATGGCAATATACTTAACTGATTCAGGTGCCAATACCCTGATACCATAACCTTCGCCACTTCCAATTTCAAGCACAGTCCCGTTAATATGCTTGGATGCCTCCTGATACGCTATCATATGGCGGTGATGTATTACATTATCTTCGGGAAGTATGCCTGAATTGCGTTCGGCAGTTTTAATGCTCATAGGACTTAAATGGTTGGCGCCGTGTATAGTGTTAGGTTAATTCGGTGAGGTTATAGGGTATGGACTTAAAACGGAATCCTTTTTTATGAAAATGGTCCAAAAAAGCTGGTAAAGTAAAAAAAAGATTTTTCCATGCCTTGATGCTATCGTGAAAAACAACGATTGAGCCTTTTTCAACAGAAGATATTACATTCTCCAAACATTTTTCAGGAGTGATGCTTTGATCAAAATCGCCACTTAATACTGTCCAATATATTAGGTTAAACTGTTTCTCCAACAATTTATGTTGTGCAGGCGAAACTTTGCCGTAAGGTGGACGAAACAGGGTAGAATTCAAAAGATCATCGCATTTGCCTACATTTTCAAAATAATCTTCAGGCTCTGATTTCCATCCGTTCAAATGGTTGTAGGTATGATTCCCTATTGTGTGCTTTCGGCGAACAATCTCAGCCAATAAATCAGGGTTTCTTTTTGCGTTTTCGCCAACACAAAAAAAGGTTGCCTTAGCCTCGAAGGTATCCAGCATTTCCAAGACCCAGGGGGTGACCTCGGGTATGGGACCATCATCAAAAGTTATGTAAATGACATCCTCTGTTGTTTCTACACGCCAAAGATCCTTTGGATTGTAGATTTTATAGAATAGCGTAGGGGTTTTTGCTAGGTACATACGTGTGAATCAACAACAGATTTTATTAGTGCAAATAACGTAATTATTTCCCAATTAACTGGGGTCGCACTTCAATTTCATTCTTCTCCCTCCTTTTTCGCTAAAGTATCAGGCATAGGTTTCGATTCGTATTTATTATAAACTCTCAAAACCTCCTTTTCCAGATCGGTTCGTTTGTATGTTTGTGCAATGGCATAAAGCTTTTGCAGCAATTCCAGCGTACCTCCTCTTTCCACACTTAAATAGGCCGCCTCGCCACCAGAGAACTGACTGTAATAACAAAGCTCTTGTTCCGAATACTGGGTTAGTCTCAAGGCTATCTTATCCCCGAACTCGTTTTTGGCAGCAGCATAATATACGCTAATTATAGGCAACATCTGGTAGGTATAAGGCACACAGTTGTCGGGCATCACTGCAATACTCTTATCACAAACCTTTAGCGCCTTATCGAGTTTTCCCTCAGCGACAAGTGCTTTGGCCAGACGAGCAAAAACACTTCGGAATGCCACGGTCATGCGCATATTGGTTTCATCCAGATATACTTGCGGGTTATCCATATGACCCCAAGCAAATTTGTTAATAAGGTTGTCGCACATAATTTCCGTATTCACTCCACCCACTTCATCATCTGTTTTATTCACCTTATAGGGAACCAGCCGGTAGGCTAGACCCTCTAGTTGCATATAATCGTAAAGCCCCAAATAAGCATCATCACCGGTGGTGGTGGCAAAATAAACAGGACGTTTCCAGTTATTGTTTGCCAGTATATCGAAGACTATAAGAGCATTTTTCTGTACTCCGTAATCAGAATAGTTCCAACTGATATTTGATCTCACCGAATCACGATATGAAGCAGGTATCCAGTCTGCCTTTCTAAGAGTTACAGAATCTACCTCTATCAACAGGTTGTGCGTTGGGAAATAGTTCAAAGGACCGCGGCCTGTTTGAAGCATGGCAGTGGGATCATCGCTGGCAGCATATTCCACCAATAGTTTAATATCGGCATAGCGGTCGGGCTTTACCAAAGAAGTATCCTCATAAACCAATACAAAGTCGCGTTTACTGGCCACATATTTATCGTGGGTTATAGTAATAGGCAGTGGATCGGAATCGTAAGCCTTTTGTTTCATTTGGTCAATATACCAGTCCATATTCAGCAGGCTAAGATTCACCACACGCACATCAGTGCGTATGCCTTCTACTTCCTGAGCATACCAAAGAGGGAAAGTATCGTTATCACCTAAAGTGAACAGTATGGCATTGGGAGCACATGAGTTGAGATAATCAGCAGCCACATCCCTAACGGTATAACGTCCCGAACGGTCGTGATCGTTCCAGCCTCCTTTGGCCATGATGCCAGGTACCAGGAACAAGGAGATGAGGAAAGCAATGATAACCGAGAGTTTGGGCTTGAGAAAGGCTCTGAATAGATAAACCAGACCTATCATACCCATGCCAATCCAAACCGCAAAAGCATAGAAGGAGGCCGCATAGGCATAATCACGTTCACGGGGTTGATAAGGAACAGGATTAAGATAGAAATTGATGGCAATGCCGGTGAAAACAAACATAAGCACGATAACTGCAAAACCTTTCAGGTCGCGGTTCAAGTGAATGAGGAATCCTGCCAAGCCCAAAATCAGGGGCAGAAAATAAAATACGTTGCGGCCTTTGTTGTTTGCCAGAGGTTCGGGCAGGTTTTTCTGAGTGCCCACAAAAGCTTTATCCAAAAAATTGATGCCGCTGATCCAGTTGCCTTTCATCATGCCTCCGTGGCCCTGAATATCGTTCTGACGACCCACAAAATTCCACATGAAATACCTGCCATACATATGGCCCAACTGATAAGTGAACAAATATCTGAGATTTTCGAGGAAAGTAGGTTTATAGATGATCTCGGGATTGCCATATCTGTCCTTTACGGTGATGGGTGTGCCTGATACCTGTCCCCACGATTTATATCCTGCAATGTGCGAATCAGAATTACTGCTCCACATACGTGGGAACAAGGTCATAAAACGGCTGTCGTAGTTAGGTTCGGAGTTTTTGCGGTCGTCCACAACTATGTATTTCTTCGAGGCATCGTCACGCGCATAAAGAGGGTTGCCATCGGTATAAGGTTGTTTGGCATCGAGGGGGGCGTTGTAGTATGGACCATAAAACAAAGGCCAGTCACCGTATTGTTCGCGGTTGAGGTAAGATAGCAGGCTGATGGCATCGCGGGGAGCATTTTCGTTTAGTGGAGTGTTGGCATTAGATCGGATAACCAGCATAAAGAAACTGGAATAACCTATCAAAATAAAAGCAAATCCCAGTAAAACAGTTCTGAGCACCTCTTTTTTCTCACGGGCAATATAAATAAGCACCGATACGCCTCCTACGATAACAAATCGCAAAATGAAATTCCAGAAAGAAGTGCTGGAATACAACACCAGTAATAGCAGCAAGGCATACATTAAAAGGGCCAAGAGTGAAGCAGCTGGTTTATTCGTTTCGGTATACCACAATCCGAAGCCTACAAAGGCCAACAAAAGCAGTCCGAAGAAAACAGTACCTGAGTTGAAAGGCAAACCCAGCGAATTAACAAACAAAAGTTCGGTTTTCGCGAAAAGCGCTACCACCTGCGGAATGATGCCATACATAATGGCGGCCAATAAAACTATTGAAACGCCAAAAGCCAGCAAAGTGCCCAATTTGGTTACTTTGAATTTGCGGAAATAGAAAACCAGCGTTATGGCCGGAATGGCCAGGAGATTCAACAGATGAACACCAATGGACAAACCCATGCAGAAAGCTATCAGTAGCAGCCAACGGTAGTTTCCGGGCTCGTCGGCCACGGCTTCCCATTTCAGTATGGCCCAAAACACAAAAGCAGTGAAGAAGGAAGAAGTGGCATATACTTCGCCTTCAACTGCCGAAAACCAGAAAGAATCAGAAAAAGTATAGGCCAATGCACCTATAACGCCTGAACCTATGATGAGGAGCGTATCGGCCAGGGGTATTTCGTTGGTGTGGCGCATCATTTTTTTCACCAGAGCAGTGATGGTCCAAAAGAGGAACAAAATGGTGAGTCCGCTGAACAAAGCTGACATGATATTGACCATGAGGGCCACATTATGGACATTGCCAAAGGCGAATAAGGAAAAGAAACGACCCATCAACTGGAAAAAAGGTGCTCCGGGGGGATGCCCCACCTGCAGTTTGTAAGCTGTAGAGATGTATTCACTGCAATCCCAGTAGGATGCCGTCGGTTCGGCTGTGACGATGTAGACAAGGCTTGCCAACAGTAAGACCACCAGGCCGGTGACATTATTAAGCAGTTTGTATTGCTTCATTCAGGTTTGTATTTTTGAGAGAACGAAATTACATAAAAAAATGTTTACACAAACCTATGCATCGCCACCACATTTCTATTATCAGAATCATCTTAGTAATACCAACATCACCAAAACATCATACGTAAAATCTAAAATCTTATGGGCGCGCCCCTCCTACGCTATAGTCCGCCCACTGGCGGGTCGGGTCAGGCTTTCCGTTACAAGTCCTCAGTTCGCTACGCTCCCTTCCGGGCTTTCCACTACAATCCTTCGCGCGGGCAGCCATCGCCCTGCCTTTCTGCCATCATCCCATCGCCCTCAACCTGACGGGGCGACTGTGTGTTGGGTTATGCGTAGCAGCTCACCCCGTCAGTTACACAATGGTCCTAAATGTCCCAAATGGCCTATTAAAATAACCCCATCGGGGTTTAATATTTATAGCCACGGGCCGCTGGCTGAGTCCGCCTTTTGGCGGATCGAAGCCATGCCCGTGATAAATCATCACCCCCAAACCCAACAACCCCAGCGGGGTTGAACATCCTGTTATAGCCCCTTTTCAAGGGGTTGGGGTTCCACCCTGTCATTGGGGGTTAGGGGGTTGCTGGGTTTTTGGGGATCATCTAATCATCCGAAGTGTCAAATTCAAAATCCAGACTATCATCAATCGATACATCCGGAACCTTGCTATAAATTTCATAAGGAATCCTCCTTGCCTTTATTTTTTCTTCCCCCTTTATGCCTATTAATATTTTTTTTAATTCGAAAATATTTTTCTCCTTCACTTTCATTGTTAGGAATTGCTTCCATCAGGCTAATGTTGCCGTTTTTTTCATGCATAATTTTAAAGGCTATTCGTCCGGAATCAATTGTTTGCACGCCAAACATGGCAATGGCTAGATACACTGTATATTTATAGTTATTATTAAGACGAATTGTGTCCCTGTAAGGTTCATAGCCAACCATTGAAATTGTTAGAAAGGCAGTTTTTTTACTGCTATCCAATTTGAAATTACAATGTCCATTTATATCGGTACAAAAATATTCTTGTGTTTTCAAATATAAATCTTGAATGCTACAGAAAACGTAAGACAACTTTTCATGTGAAACTTTGTCGTAAACTGTAACATCAATTTCTATTGAACTGGAATTTGCAGGAAAAGATTCTTTAATTGCGCTAGTAATTCTTGAATTTTTTTCAGCTGTATCGCATTGAAAAAATAGAATCACATTATTACCAGACTTTTTATAAACACCTTTCCCAACCGAGCCTCCGCAATCAGTACTGTATTCAAATTCAAATTTATGATTTTTATGAAAAGTAATGCATTTGCCACCCCAGCCATTATACGAATGACAATACCTACCCGTTAGTTGTCCCAACACAACAAACGGAGCAAAGCATAACATTAGGTAGATTAAAATTACTCTTATATCGAATAAAATTGTTATTCCCCTATCACCAGCTATTTTCATAAAATGATTCCTCATTATTAATATCATTCTATCATTTTCATCAGCCCCGTTCGGCGGCGGTTCCAACCGCCGTCGTCCTATTCCTTCAGGCTCCGCCTGATTCTTCAATCATCCTAATCATTCAAATCAGCTTAATCAGCGCCTGCCTGCCGTAGGCAGGGTTCAGACAATTTCCTTAGCCTCCACAAATATAAAAATAATTTCGAATAAATTCTTTTCTGGATTTTCCATCAGCCAGCTGGCTGACGGGAGGCAAAGAAAAGGCCGAAAAGAATTTAACGTATCCTCCTAAAAAAAAAAACTCCCGCCGCCCACCAACAAGCAACGGAAGTTTCCTTAATTCTTAAATCTTAAATCAAAAATCTTAAATCAAAAATCAAAAAAACCTTACTCTTCCACAGTATTTATAGCCACCTGTCCATCCACATCCGTATTATCATTTCCAAAAAACAAATACGGCTTATCAGGTGCACCCAGTTCGCTGCCCTTTCTTTGCAGGTCCTCTTCAATAGCCAGCACAGCCGAATCAGCAGGAATCGCCGCCGGAGCTACTTGTGTAGCCTGTGCCCAATACCTTAATTTCGTCTCCTTCAAATTTTCAATCAGATAAATCACATCCGGCACAATCGGAAAACCGGCCATAACAATACTACCACCGCGCAAAACATCCAACACAAATTCGCCCGGGTTCACAATTTCCTCACCCGTATCAGTCTTTCTATGCCCTTGATGGTGCTTCTCTCTGGCAAAACTATACAACTGATAAAACTCCGGCTTCCTTCTCTTATACGCAATAGCCGTATCGTCCATCGTTTCTCTCATCCATCTCAGCGTATCTGCCACAATAGTTTTCAGCGTAACCAGGTCGCTTTTGTGTACTTCCTGCTCTATTCTGGGGGTCTCTGCCGAACCCGTAAAAGCATCCAGCAACGATTGCCATTCTGTCAGGTCAGCAGCCTCCAAACCATGATCTTCCAGTGCGGCGCTGTGCAAATTGGCCAACGCCAGCAATTCCGCACTCTTGCTAATCAAATCATTCTTGTGCAATTTTTCCAGCTGATATGCCTTTTGTTTTGCCTTAGCCTTCAGGTCAGCGTCATTCGTAGCACTGGCCAACGACCTTAAGGCAGCACTTCCAACATCGGTAATGCTCACCAGTTTCACTTTTCCTTCGCTTTTCACCACATACAAACCGCGAATACTAATTCCGCATCTCTGGGCTAAAGCTTTTATACTAATAATTTTTTCACTCAAAGTGGTCAAATGCAGCTCCATTTGAGGCACCAATGCCATGATGGCCGGATTTGCCTTGCAAATTCCTTTCACCACAATCAGCATATTAACATCTTCGTTCAGTTTATCATCCATAGGTTTTTCTCCTTTAAATTTTAAATGAATATTTTTTTTCTTACAAATCTATACAATATTCTGTTAACAAAAGCAAGAAATTTGTAATTATAATGATAATTTTTTTTAACAAATGCGGAAATTCACTGAAATCAACTATTTCCAAACGTCGACTAACCAGTTGTATTATGAAATTTTTTAATCACTTTGTCTAAAAATAAACCTGTCACCCAAAAAATCACACTTCTCAATCCAAAAAAATAACTACTAAACCCAAAAACAAATTACTCACCTCCCAAAAAAGTTCTCCCCCCAAAAACAAAACTACTCCGCCAAAAACAAAACCACTCACCCCAAAAACAAAACCACTCTGCCCGTTTCAACACTATTCTGCCCAAAAACAAACAACGCTTGAGCAAAAACATTCAACTCATCGCCAAATCAAAACAAAACATCCCAAATAACAAACATCTCACCCCCAAAACAAAACTACTCTGCCCATTTTTGCATACAACGCAAATGCATGAGTAAACCACTCTGCCCAAAAACAAAACTACTCCCTCCAAAAAACAAACTACTCACCCCAAAAACAAAACCACTCACCCCAAAACACAACCTGTCGAAAAAACCAAAACAAATCACTAAAATGACAAAATATTCTTGTCAGTCCAAAAACAAAACAACACCAATCCCAAAACAAACTACTCTGCAAAAAAATAAACTACTCACCACCTATATGCCACTCCCAAAACATAAATCTCAAATCAAAAATCTCAAATCTCAATTCCGAAATTGCTGCACTTAAAAAATAAATTCCTATATTTGAAAACAAATAATACAAATTAATATTAGGCCATAGCCAATGATATCACTGACTACCCCACAAATCGCCGCATTGTTGCAAGATACTGCCTTCAAACAGACCTGCTCAGATTGCGGTTACTTTTCGAGGCCTTTCAGGGTGAACCATGAGGGGCAGGAACTAATTGTGAAGACTTTTTTACCGGTGCGCAGTCGCGAGATAGTGGGCAGTATTATTGATAACCACAACGCCTATGTGGCCCGACTTTGTGAGATTGGCATTAACCTGCCCGATACCTTAATCAATTGCTTACCACAACAAGGCAAACAGCAATTGGTGATCATTCAACAGCCCTTTGCCGAAGATGAAATGGTGAGGGGAATGATAAGCAAAGCTGCACTGGAAGAGATTGAAATGCTTTGCCGACTGATGTTTGCCGATGCTATTTTATTTGCCAACCGAACCAAGGCGAAAGGAGAAATAGGCTTTCACCCATCGCTTCGTAACTATGCTTACAGTGATGGGAAACTTTGGTATTTCGACACCTTCCCTCCAATGTTGATGGATCAGCGTAGCCTGAACCGTATGATCATTGCTATGTCGCCTTATGGCCGCCTGATAAAAAAAATTACGCCAACCCGCATGATCAACCGCGTCTCTAACGAATATTATTACCTGCCAAAGATGTTTATTGGTATTGTAGGCAGCTGCTGCCGCCTAAGGCCCGAACTAGCCGATGAAATATTATCATTCAGCAGAAATTTTGCAACCGAATCTGAACTGATAGCCGATACCGAGCGAAAAGCCATTGTGGAACTGCTGAAAACTCCCCCTCACTTATCGAAACTATGGCGAGTATGGCGCAGGCTTTCGGGGAATATTGGGAAACCTAATGTTTAATAACAGTCGTTGCTCCTGCCTTTTTTGATTGATATATATGCTTACCTGCAATTATCTTAAAAAAGTTTCTAATTTTGTAAGATACTTTACTTAAAACAAAAAATGAAGAAAATACTGTTTATTGCATTAATGTTCCTCGTTCTGGTTAACCCAACGAAGTCTCAAAATAACAATGCCTGCCAGTTTGTGCAGGTGCTTGCTTCCGACGGATTCGGAGGACGCAAACCGGGGACTCCGGGTATTGATAAAGCTGCCGAGTACATTTCAAAATACTTTGTTTCTATAGGCCTGACACCCCTATTCGAAAAAGGATACCAATACTTTGATGTGACCACCTCCATCGCTATGGGCGACAAAAACAGCTTTTCGTATGAAGGAAAAAGTTTTACAGCCGGTAAGGATTATAATCCCGAAACATACAGTAACGACACTACGGTGAATGCAGCTGTGGTTTTTGCCGGATACGGGTTTTCTATAAATACCAATGATCTGAAATGGGACGACTACCAAGGCCTGGATGTAAAAAACAAATGGGTAATAGTATTGCGCGGCGGTCCGAAAGATAAAGGCAAAAAGTTTTTTGGGAAATATACAAATGACCACGCCAAAATGCTTGCCGCCAAAGACAAGGGTGCTGCAGGAATCATATTGGTGACAGGAGCAGTGCAGAAAAAGGAGGATGTGTTGCTACCCTTGCCCAATGCCGATAGCAAATCGAAATCAGGCTTTGCCGCTATCAATATGACACGTGATGCAGCCAACAAAATACTATCAGGCCAAGGCAAGACTATTGAAGACCTGGAAAAACAACTATTAAAGAAACAAGTCCCGGCATCATTCAATCTTAAAGGTAAGCTTGATGTAACACTCAATATTGTTCCAGTGAAAGCTCACACAGCCAATGTGGCTGCCTGCCTTATGAGTTCACATCCGACGGATAATTACATTGTGATAGGTGCGCATTACGACCACCTGGGCATGGGCGGACCAGGGTCAGGCTCGCGCAAGCCTGATACGGTGGCAATACACAACGGTGCAGACGACAATGCTTCGGGCACAGCTATGGTAATGAATCTAGCTGGACGATTTGCCAGTTTGAAACCGGACGTAAACTTTAATATCATATTTGTGGCTTTTACGGGCGAAGAAATGGGATTACTTGGCTCGGCTTACTTTGTGAACCACCCTCCTGTCGGGCTGAAAAAGATCAAGATGATGTTTAACTTTGATATGGTGGGTCGTCTGAATGAAAAGCATTTGCTTTCGGTTGGCGGAGTGGGAACGTTTCCGGAAGCTGAAAACATATTAAAACAAGACAACGACACTAGCCTGCTAAGGCTATCGTTCAGCAAAGAAGGTTATGGTCCTTCGGATCATGCTTCTTTTTATGGGGATAGTATTCCCGTTTTATATTTCAACACCGGTGTGCATGGTGATTACCATACCCCCTCAGACGATTTCGATAAAATAAATTGCAAGGGTATGGACCTTATATCAGACTTTACTCTGAAAGTGATTACCGATATTTCGCAGAATAATTACAGTCTGACCTATCAGGAAGCAGGACCTAAGAACAAAAGCAGCGACCGTTCGGGACTGAAAGTGACTCTGGGCATTATGCCTGATTTTGCCAATCAGGATATAAAAGGCGTTATGGCAGCCGCTGTGACCCCGGATGGACCTGCCTTCAGAGGTGGTATGCAAAAAGGAGATATTGTGGTTGGCATGAATGGTAAACCTGTGAACGATATCTACGAATATATGGAAAGGCTGAAAGCCTTTTCGTCTGGACAAACTATTACAGTAGATGTGATGCGCAATCAGAAAAAGGTTGTGCTGCTGATACAATTGTAATCTTTAATTTTAGAACTATTATTAAAAAACAAAACGAAGTTTTATGATGAAGAAAATGATTATTGCCTGGGTTCTTGCTGTAATTATTACGCTGTCTGCCGCCTATTATCAGCGTGTAACAGGACCAACTTATCCAAAGAAAATTACAACAAACATTAGAGGAATCGCTTATAATTTTACTTTATTAAGGACCCACAGCAGCGAATCGGATTGCGAAATCTCGCTGCCAATTGACGATAACTCTGTTAGGGGATTTATGATCTTCCGTAAATATTATTCGAAGGAAAATGGTAACTCGGCTCAGAACAAATGGGATACCCTATCGATGAAAAGAGTTGGCGACCATATGACTGCTTATTTACCAAAACTTCCTCCTGCCGGGAAACTGGAGTATTACTTTTTATTCCGCACGGGAGATCACGAATACCCCGTAGCTCAGGACAAACCCGTTGTGATCAGATATAAAGGCGATGTACCGCCTTATGTGCTTATACCTCACATTCTGTTTATTTTTCTGGCTATGCTGCTATCGAATCTGGTTGGAATACTGGGTGCATTTAAGGTTGAAAAAGCCCGCATGTACATGTTCATTACCTTTGGACTTTTGCTGATAGGCGGCATGATACTGGGGCCTTTTGTACAAAAGTTTGCTTTCGGAGAATTCTGGACAGGAGTGCCCTTCGGCTGGGACCTCACCGATAACAAAACCCTTATTGCTTTTGTGGCATGGGTTATAGCTTTGGCAGCCAACCTTAAGAAATTCCGCCCCGGGTATCTTATTGCGGCAGCCATTGTAACGCTTGCCATATTCTCGATTCCTCACAGCATGTTTGGCTCTGAATTAAACCACACTACCGGTACTGTAACCACCGGATGATATGAACAAAAAATGGTCTTTCATAGAAAGAACTGTCTTCTTACTTTTTGCTGTAGCTAATGCTTATCCCATTCTGGCTTATCATTTTTTTGTTACGCTCGACGGGGCGCCGCATTTGTATAATGCACATTGCATAAAAGAGATACTTCTGGGGAATGAATATCTGAAAGGATTCATTCAGTTGAATCCTTTTCCCAACCCCAACTGGACAGGGCATTTTATTCTGGCTTCAGCCAACTTTTTTGTCCCGGGCTGGTTGGCCGAAAAAGCATTTCTGCTGATCTACATTCTAGGTCTGCCGTATGCTTTCCGCTACCTAATCAAAACTCTCACACCCGAAAACTATCTGGGCAGCTATCTGATATTTCCGTTTAGCTATACTTACATGCTTTTTCTGGGGTTTTACAACTTCTCTATTTCCCTGGTATTGCTATTTCTCACTATAGCATTTTGGATCCGACACAAGGACAAACTTAATTTACTTAAGATTGCTGTAATGATGCTACTTGTGACTGCAACCTATTTTTCGCACGCATCCATTTACGGAATTTTGTTGCCCATCTTATTCCTTGTAATGTTTATTGATGAAACCCTTACTTTTGCTGGCGGGAGAAAAAAACGGAAGGAGTATTTCAGATCAGTGTTGATGAAAACCGGGGTGTTAGCACTTTCGTATTTGGTAACAGCCTGGTGGGCTTTGCAATTCCTTCTTTCGAAGCCCCCTTCTATAAGTTCCTACCTGTCTAATCATGAAATGTTGAAAAACATTAAGGGAATTACACCCATATTAGGATTTGTAGAATCGAATGAAGTGGCTTTCACCAAAAAGATATTCTATGTTTTGTTCATTCTCGCCCTGACGACTTTGGTATTAAGGATTATGTACCTATTTTCCGGATCAGGTTTTACATTTAAAAGACCCTGGGAACTTCTTAAAAAACTGTTTAACAAAGGAGATGTGTGGCTGGCGCTTAGTGCTTTGTTTATGCTGGCCTATTACATGCTGCCCGACTCCGACGGTTGGGCAGGCTATTTCTCGTTGCGCATTTTGTTGCTATTTTTTCTGATATTCATTGTTTGGTTGGCGATTCAAAAGATTTGGAAACCCATACTTTTTACCGCTGTTACCTTGATGCTGTTCTTTTACATTCAGCTTACAGTTTGCAGAGATAAAACCTCAAAAGAACTTAACCAGGCAGCATCACAGTGTTATAAGGCTTCGGAATTCATCAGGCCAAATTCAACTGTGTTTCCTGTAAATTGTTCAGGAAATTGGCTTTATGGACATTTTGATAAATATCTGGGAATAGATAAGCCTCTGGTGCTGCTCGATAATAATGAGTGTAATCAGAATTACTTTCCCCTGAGATGGAATGCAAACAAAATACCCCAGGTATTTGTTGACGAGACGGGTGAGGTGGACCGTTGTTATACCTTCCCATACATAGGCAAAAACGGAAGACGCAGAGCTGACTATATTTTCATTATGGGCAGGCCAGATACCAATAAAACCTGTGATAAAAAACTGATTGTGATAATTAAAGAGCATTACCAGCAGGTTTATACCGATAGCCTTGTATACGTTTACAAAAACCAATAATGTTGAAACATCGGTGTGAATTTTATATTCTTAAAAACAAAGTGTTGATAGGAACAAGACAGTCTATTTCTACTTATTTTAATTCTTTTCTTAACTTTTTAAAACCAAACCACTTACATTACGTATAAAAGGCGGCATATTGTAGTTTTGTCGAAATTTTTGTATATTTGTAATTGTATGACCCTCAGATCAAATACCTTGAGAAAGAACTATGACTATTTTTTTTGGAAAAAAAATATAGCGGTTGCGGGTATTATGTTTGTGTTTCTATTGATTTCCCCCTTTATTTCTCCTTGTCAAAAAAAACAAGAGGATAAAAATAATAAGGGAGTTGACGAATGGAAAGAAATATTCAAAATGAGGGACGAGTTTGTCAAAAATCAATTCGGTAGCCGTTATGTGATTGGAGTTTTCGATGGTAAGTTTATAGGGCCTAATAATGAAGACAATTTTGGTATTAGAACCTATACAACAGCATATGATTATCTTATTTTCGGTAATAGTCTACTATCGATGCTTGTCAACTTAGGTTTCTCGGCCGAGAATATTATTATGCTGGCAAGTAAGGATGTTAAAAACCATCACCCTTTTAATTTGGGATGTATCTCGCACTATTCAATTACTCAAGAAAAATCTTGGGTGGATTCATCGTATAATAAAACCATTGGGAAGAATGTCGCTGTTGATAAACCTTTCAAATCAACTATTCCCCACCTTGGTATAGATTCGACGCAAGTAAGATCGGAACTGGCGGGATTTTATTTTAAAACCAAAGAGGGTAAGGAAGTAACGTACGATACCGTAATACTTCCCCAAATTGAAGGCACCGGTTCGTGGAAGGATGCTAATAATTTTGACATGGCCTATGAGTGGTTCGAAACCTTCTTTCTTCAGTATTGCGATAGCCTTGATGTAGCAAAAAGACAGTTTTCAAAAAAAACTCCACCGGATATTCAGAAGATAATACTGCAGCGTTTCAACACTAAAAAATATCTTGAAGATAATGTTCTCTCAGAGTCAGATCTTAGTTTCAGGTTGACCGATCTATACAAGAATGACATCTTTGACATTCTGCATCAACCCAATGAAAAGATAATACGTGTGGGCAATTACGAATTGTTCAGGTATTTTAACGATGTCTACTGGAGAGACATCAATGAAACTGTCATCATGAAAGGGCGAGGCAAGAACGAAGCAGGAGAACAAGTAGCCTATGCCAACGTATGGAAGCCCGGCGATCGTAAAAACCCCGTTTGGCATTGCGCTTTTCAGTATGATAAGGACCGTGAAATCAATCCTAAGTCAGGATTAATCAATTATTTGATGATACCCTATGGTACGAAAGGCCGCTGCATGCCTACAGTAATCCCTAATGACATCCCTCCTTTCTCGCAATTCGAAGGAGTGGTGGTTTGGAAAGAAGGTTGCGAAAAGCAAGGCTATTCAAATAAGGATGATATCTGGCTTAATACCCTGAACGGCCGTATGATCAACCGCAGTTTCTTTACTTATAACAGCGAAATTGGAATATTACCCCTAAACGACGACGGCACAGTGGATGCCATTTACAAGATTTATGTCTGGAAAGACGACAAGGTGTACTGGGCTTATATTTTCTGCGGAAAACATGCCGGTGTCAGGGGCGGCAAACCCGGAAAATCTTTTGTTGACCAGGTAGATAATTTCCGAAAGAATTACGATTTTTCTGATTACTGGTACTTTTATAAGGAAGTTGAATTCGACAAAGATGTGAAAAAGAATATGCCTACTTTCATTAGCAAATTGGAGAATCTAGAAAATAAGGTAGTAGGAATTGATGGAAAAACAATTCCCAAGATACATATACCCATTGTTACAGGGACTGACAAAAATCCTAAAAAGAATAAAGTTGACAATTATTACATTTTGCTCAATGGTGATAATACAGGTACGGTTTATCCTGACAAAATTAATGTCATCTGGAAAATTGAAGATTACGATGACTATATTTATAACGTTCTGGTTAAGAAGAAATCGGTTATCATCAATCTGGGTGGGCAGAATATTGTGTTGGACGATTTTGACGGGTTCCTGAAAAACAATCAGTTTAGCGGTTCGGAGATACGAAAGGCTAATGAACAATTTGTGATCTATCAACAAAAGAACAAAAAGGTATCGTCGGATGAGAACCTGAATGAATCGTATAACAACCGAATTTTCAATCTCGCTAACTCCGATGAAACTGCCAAACTGATAGAACTGATAAAAGAAGACCTCTCTGCTGTGCAATACGAAATCCCTAAAGCAGAGCGCACCCTTGAAAATTGGCAGGACGAAAATCAGGAACATATGGATGCCCTGAAAAACAAAATGAAAGAGCTGGAAACGAATAAAAAAACCAAGTCGGACCTTTATAAAACCACTAAGGAAGAATACGATAAATTGAAATTATCTTTCGATAAGAAGGTGTATAATTCTGAAAAACTCGTGGGAAAAGAGGAAATGCTTAAAGAATTGCTTCAGAAATGCAACGAACGCCTCAACCTGAACCTCGATGGCGATCTTTCAGCCATACAAGCTAAAATCAACTTTCTTGAAAGTGAACGCAAAAAGTATGAAACCCAACTAAGCCAGATGAAATCAGCCGGAAAAACCAGTGGCGACGATTACGAACAGGTGAAAGTTTCTATACAGAATAAAAAACAGGAACTGATTGAAGCCCAAGACAAAAAAGCCACCCTTCAACGCCTCATAGAGAACCAGAAACGCTTGCAATCCT
>CAZNRQ010000011.1:0-22114 GCA_964574845.1 uncultured Bacteroidales bacterium | reverse complement strand
GACCTGTACTCCTTTAGCATCAGCGCAATGTCCCGACGTGGAAAACAATGGCGAATTATGCCCTGATTGGATAATATGTACCGAAACAATACCCTATAGCGATGCTTTAACAATTTTGCCTCCTCCAACTGCTGATGGAGGCATTGTGGGAATGGTTAATGTAAATTGGATACAAATAAATCAAATTAACAATCGACCTCAAAATATTTCGTATGCCTGCAATCCGTCTAACTGTAAATTTAATAGTGGAACCTATTATTGCATTGCCATGTGGGGAACCACACCAATAGGTTCATTCGGGAAATACAATCTGGATATTGTACTTGATGCAAATGTTACTACCCAGGTATGGCCGCATATCACAACGACTCAATCAAACCAACATGAATCTTTTTCCGTTTATGTTGCTAAAAACGAGTACCAAAACATCCATATTGGAAATGATACAACTATTTTGCCAACAGCAACCATTTCCTATTCGCTCGATACCAACCGATATGTTGCCGCACTATGGAACGGTACATATTATAGCCGAAACTTCACATTTAACGGCAACATTGGAAACGGTGTTCACTATGTTTCGGTTAGAGCTTTGGATACATTAACGTATAAATGGGTTTACGATACGGTTCAGATTACTGTTTCGCCAAATGTTGGTATCGAATCGATTGAAAATAATGACTACGTAAGTTTTTATCCAAATCCTACCAATGGCTTAGTTAATATAGAATTTGGCGACAATTCATCATCAACTTATAAAGTTGAATTATATGATTTGAATAATCGCCAGATTTTATCAACCTCTTTTGCTATTGAAGGCAAAAACACTAAAACTATCAACTTATCAGAACAACCCAAAGGAATATATTATATTAGAATTTCGAACGACAAATCATGTAGATTGGGTAAGATTGTTCTAATGTAGCTATTTAAAAACCAGCCTGCTCATAAAATTAGTTGTTTTAAAAAAATATTAGAAACAACTTAAGCAAATTTGTTTATGAAAAAGATCACCTCCTTGCTTCTTTTTTTGATTCTTTCGGTTAATATGCAATCTTATGCTCAGGATAGCGATGCCGAAACACTCCTAAAATTAAAGAAAGTAGTGGCCGATAAGATGCGTTGCACTTCAGATTCGGTCTATCTGATGAAAGATTTTCAGAATAATTTAATGAACACAAGTGTGCTCAATGAGAATTATAACAATCTTCGGCGGATGACCTCTCCTGAAGATGAAAAATTCATTTTGCCTCATTTTGCACCGTTTTACCATGGGGTTGCTTCGGGCGATCCGTTATCCGACCGAGTTATAATATGGACTAGGGTAACACCTTCCGATACAAATAATAACAGCCCCATTACGGTTAGATATTATGTTTCAGTTACAATGGATTTTTCTCAAATCCTGCAACAAGGCAGTGTTGTTACTGATACTTCAAGAGATTATACTGTTAAAGTTGATGTTGGAGGCCTTCAGCCTGACACATATTATTATTACTTTTTTGAATCAGGCGGAAAAAAATCAATTGTTGGACGTACAAAAACCACAGCCGTGGGACCCTACGCAAATGCAAAAATTATTCTCCTCACTGGTTCAGATTATAGGCGAGGATATTTTAACGGACTGGCGAACATTTCTGAGAAAGACGATATCGATTTAGTGTTTCACTCGGGTGATTATATCTATGAACAAGGCGGAGGTCCGCCCGACCGGGTACATGACCCTGATGCCGAAATATACAGATTGCAGGATTACAGAACTCGCATTTCTCAGTACAGGCTTGATACCAATTTGATGCGCTGCCATCAACTTTATCCATGGGTTATAATTTGGGACGATCATGATATTGTGGTGGATGCAGTGAGCGATACCTCTTTTCGTCATGATGCTAATCAGTTTGGTTTGTATAAAAACAGAAAACATGCTGCAGTAAAAGCTTTCAGAGAATGGATGCCTGTTCGGGATGATACAACATCGTTCTACAAGAATTTCAGAAAAATATCCCTGGGCAATTTGGTCGATATGTTTATAATTGACGAACGGTTGTATGACCGCGATCGTTTTGCAACAGGAGTTACCGATTCAATCTATAATTCGCCAACAGCCAAAATGCTTGGCCCAGTTCAATTGAGCTGGCTTACTCATGGATTAAAAACCTCAACGGCTCAATGGAAAATTGTTGGCGGAGGTTTAATGTTTTCGCAATTGCAAATTGCATCCGTTCCGCTGATATTCGAAAACTGGGATGGATATCCTGCCGAACGGAACAAGGTATTTGATACATTAGAACAAAATCATATCAACAATGTAGTGTTCCTATCAGGCGATTTCCATTGCGGATTTGCTAATGATGTGGCCCGGTCACCCTACAACATTTTCCAATATAATCCATTCAACGGAAACGGTTCGTTGGCAGTTGAGTTTCTTCCACCGGCACTGGCTTCCGACAATTTTGATGAAGGAAATGATTATGGTCTGGGAGCCTCAAATGCCACACTGGCTGAAGGTGTAATTAAAACTGCCAATCCACACATTAAGCATGTGGATTTAACCCATCAGGGATATGTACTGCTGGATATAACTGCGCAACGTGCTCAGGGAGAGTTCTGGTATTCGCAAAACATTCTCGACCCTGAAAATACGAACGAATCCTGTGGTCAGATATGGGCCGATAATAATAATGCCAATCATCTGGTGCAATCAACACATGTTGCCACTCCCAAACCAAATGTTGCGGTTGCGCCACCATTTTTCCCTGCCGACAGTGCATTAAGCACAGATAAGGAAGTGGTTAATCCAATTATTTTGAGTTATTTTCCAAATCCATTTGCAAGTTTTTGCCAAATGAATTATGTGGTAACCTCCAAAACTCATATGCAAATGTATCTTACTAATTTGGAAGGACATTTTATTAAAAATATCATGGACGAATATCAGAATCTGGGGAATTATAATGTTTTTATCGATGGAAGAGAACTTGCCCGGGGTCCATATTTATTGGTAATTGAAACCGCAGCCCATCAAATTGTAAAGAAACTTGTAAAAAATTAAGCAGACTTTTTCAAATGATACCATAATCTAATGCCATGATTCCATTAACTGATATTCTGAAACCATAACCAGATATTTCCTTTTAGGCATTCGACGATGTAATATTAGAATACGATAAGGGCCGTAAATGAAGTTACAATGAATTAAATGCCAGAATTCACTGCTGCGTTTCTGTAAAAATAAATTACAAGCATAGTGGCTTTCTTGTAGGTTTTGTTGCGCGGGACATGAAGCAACCTACCATCAAAAAAAAGTGCATCGCCTTTTTGTAATATCAGTAGGGTGTCGTCAATTTCGTATTCCACTTCTCCCTCAATCATATATTTAAACTCATAGGCATCGGTCGAAACGCACTCTCTTTCGCTTTGAGGCTCAATTTCCAGAATTACCATTTCAGAAAGAGTATCTAAGAAGTTTTTATTGTAAATAAAATAATAGTTATACCCTGTGGCACCTTCTTTTTCAAATTTCTGCATCTCACCCACCCTTATATGGATGTATTTTTCTTCTTTCTCAGCATCAATACTGCCCAGGATATCTTCGGGTTTCATACGAAGGGCTTTAACCAACGAAATAAAAACAGGAAGCGATGGGATGGTTCGCCCGTTTTCTATACGCGACAACAGACCTTTTGTAACTCCTGCATTTTCTACAACTTCCTGTTGTGTCTGCTTGTTAGAAATTCGAATGTTTTTCATTCGTTTCCCAATTTCCGATATAATATCTTTTGGCATAATGTTTACAAATATTAAACTTCAAATTAAAATTGACGTTAACTTAATCTATTAATAAAAGAACCTTAATATCTCCGTTATAAATAAGTTATAGTTTTGAAACCGTAAAAGTACTAACATTTTTTTATTGAAAAACAAAGTTGACAAATATTAAACACATTACTAAAAATTATCTTTTGCGTCTTCTGGTTATCATATTCTTTTTGCTCTCAGGCTCTTTTGCTATGTCTCAAAACAAAGGCCAGATAAGTGGCGTGTTATATGATGAATTCGGCCCAATGCCCGGAGCAACGGTTTATACTGAAGGGACATCCTACGGAACATCTTCCGACATAAACGGAACATTTTTACTAAATAAACTTCCTGATGGAAAGTATAAATTGATTGTTTCCTACGTTGGACAGAAAAAATTTGAAAAATCAGTAGAAATAATCAATGGTTCAGCAATTGATTTCGGGAAAATTGTAATCGATATGAATGTAAGCCTCAGTGGGGTGAACATTGTTGCCAGTAACCGCGGAAGCGAAACCAAAGCCATAAGCATGGTAAAAACAGCAACAGGGTTTGTTAATGTATTGGCTGCCGAAGGAGTCGGAAAAATGCCCGATAAAAATGCTGCCGAAGCGGTGCAACGGCTATCGGGTGTGAATATGGAAAAAGACCAGGGAGAAGGTCGTTATATTTCGTTCCGAGGTACACCTTCCGACTGGAGTTCTGCATTGGTTAACGGAAGCCGTATGCCGGTAGCCGACGAAGATTCCAAAACCCGGGCACTTAACTTTGATATACTTCCGACCAGCCTGATAGAATATGTGGTTGTTTCGAAAACCATGACAGCCGATATTGAAGGCGATGCTATTGGAGGCAGCGCTAATTTCATTACCCGTTCGGCTCCTGCTGTTCGCACATTTAATGCAAGTGCGGCCGGAGGTTATAACTTTCAGGCAGGAAAACCTATTTACAACTTTAATGTTTTATGGGGCGACAGAAGCAAAAACCAAAAATGGGGATATCTGGTAGGCGGATCGTATTATTCCAGAAACTGGGGAACCGACAATTATCAGGTATATTATGGCAGTAACTTCAACCAATCTATTTATCGGCTTGAGCTAAGAGATTATCAGGGAAAACGATCCACACTGGGGGTAAATGTGGCACTTGAATATGCACCCGACAAAAAAAATAAAATCTATCTCAAAGGCATGACCGGCAATATGCGCGACAATGAATTCAACTATAAAACGATGTATAACTACGTTGCCGGTTTTGGCAATTCCATCATACTTCAAAACATCCATAATATTATGAACTTCGGATTCTATGGAGGGGAACTTGGAGGTAGCCATACAACAAAAAACAACAAAACAAATGTCGAGTGGAAGCTGGCCTCATACTACAGTCATTTTAATTATGGACCGGTTCCCGATTTAAAAGGGGTTCCCGGCAACAAAGGCTACTATGTTAATGAATGGGAAAAACCGGTACTTTTTACAGATGTATTGTGTCTTGATGCCCAGGGCAATGTTATTTCTGTATATGATCCTACTGCAGTGGTTAGAGCAAAATTTCTTAATATTGATAGCCCCGTTGATGATTATGGCGATCCTTACAACAGAATAATTCCGGCCTATATTTCTGACCCTAACAACAGTAAATTTAGATTTACCAGAGCATATACCGAATTACTTGATAATCGTGATCAGGACCCAATAGTCGCCCAGGTTGATATAACCAACCAACCATCAAACATTTTTAAATTTAAAACAGGCTTCAAATTCCGATACAAAACCGGAAGCCGGCAATCAGGTTTGGATTATTGGGAGCGCGATCCATTGGTTTATAACGGTGGTATTTTATATAACAGACAGGATATTCATCAATTGAACCTCCATGGTGGATTTTTGGAAGAATATGGGGCACCTTACGACTCAATATTTTTCCCTTTTCTAAGCACGAATGCACTTGATGGTTTTATTAAAGATAAAGGCGATACTTTGCGATATAATCCTTTTAATGAAAACACTCCATATTATACCGATTTTGTGGGTTCATCTTACAAATATCAGGAATATGTGGCGTCGGGATATTTTATGGCTGATATAAAACTCGGTGCTTTATGGTTTCTTAATGCCGGTCTTCGTTTGGAGTATACTCATCCAATAGTCAAAGCTGATACAGTTATTGAAGATTTTATTCATACAACACGTTATCTATCCTCAACCAAAGCTGGCAAACCATATTTTAGCATACTTCCGAGTATCAACCTAAAATATACTATCACAGAAAACATGAATCTGCGTTTTGCATTTTCGCGTTCGTTCCGCCGTCCCAATTTTAACGAAATTAAACCGGGACAACCTACTATTGATTTTACGAACATTGAATTGCTTTCGGGTAATCCAAAATTAAGACCAACCTATTCGTTGAATTTTGACCTTTCGTGGGAATATTTTTTTGGTAATACAGGATTAGCAAGTGTTGCATTATATTACAAGTATGTTACCAATCATATTTACACAGCATTCGAAACTGATACACTTCAAAATTCATTTCAAGTTGTAGGTGGAGTGGTTTCAAAAAGATATCAAAATGCCCCTGAAGCTCATGTTTATGGAATTGAACTTACCTTAAACAAAAAATTTAGTTTTTTACCCGGGTTTTTAAAAAACTTTGGAATAAATGCCAATTACACATTTACTCTTTCAAAAATGCGAATTCCTTCGCGAACATCATATCAGCCGCTCCCACGTCAATCAAAAAATGTTGCCAATATTAGTATATTCTATGAAAGTAAAAGAATTACAGCCAAACTGGGTCTCAATTATAAAGATCCGTATTTATACGAATTGAATCTTTATGCCGTGACAAATTTTCAAACAGGCGAAATTGTAGTGGTTCATCAGGACAACAATTATGACTTATTTGTTGGAAAAAGCCTGAGTCTTGATGGTTCTTTTTCTGTAAATATAAATAGTCACTTTTCAGTTTATATTGAAGCAAATAACTTAACAAACAGCCCTTTTGTAATTTATAGAGGGCAACGCGAAAGACCTGTAAAAACCGAATATTATTCTATTAGAATGATGGCGGGATTAAAATATAATTTATAAACCATAAATATTAAATAGTATGAAAAAAAATGCACTTTTACTTGTTTTATTATTGACATGTAGTTCAATTTTTGCCCAAAAAGTTCCTAAAGTATTAATTGTGGGATGGGATGGAGTCAGACAAGATGCTATCACACAGTTAAGAGCATCCGGCGATATTCCTGTACTAGATAGTCTTATGAATATCGGAATGTGGTCAACCAATGTTTGGGTAATCAATAAATCAATAAGCGCTCCAGAGTGGTCAACTATTATGAACGGAGTTTATGAGGATAAGCATCTGGTAGTAGATAACAGTTACACCAATGCAAATTTTGCCCAGTATCCATTTTTCCCGACAAGAGCCAAAGAATGCAATCCGAATCTTGTTTGCGAGCAAATTATTACCTGGAATCCTATGGGTGTTGCAGGTGTAAATCCTGGAGGCTATGTAACTAATGCCGGATTTGATGAATCAATTGATGTTGGTGATTATGGACTAGGCTTAGTAACTGCCCAGGCGCTTGTTGAATTGCAAAAACCAAATCTGGATATGCTATTTCTTCATTATGATGAACCGGATGAACAAGGACATAGTGGTGGCTTTTCAACAACAAACAATCAATACATGCTTGCCATAAAAGATGATGATCAACAATTGGGACAACTAATGACTGCCATCCATAACAGGCCTACTTACTCAAATGAAGATTGGCTCATTATGGTTATAACCGATCATGGCGGTATTTATACCAGCCATGGCGGATGCACTAATGATGAAAGAAATGTTTGGGTTGTTTTCCAGGGAGCAAACATTCCCGTCAATCTTGAAATTACCGGGTCTGACCCCGGAACCTTAGAGTTCTGGTGTTTCAATACTATTAACTGGGCCAGTTCTAAACTTATTCCCTGTCATGCTGACATTGCAGTAACTGCATTAGATATGTTTCTCCGACCAACCGGATGCGACATAAATGAAAAAATATTAGATTGGGATCTTTCAGGACAGAGTTGGTTACAACCTGCAACTTATGTGCCTGCCGTCGATCAGCCTAATGCTTCCCTTACAATTTACCCAAATCCTAATAAAGGTGTCTTTGCTGCTGCAATAGAGTCTTACGGACGTGAAACAGCTTGTCTTAATATTTTCGATCTGAGTGGCAAACTGGTTTATGAAAAAGATATGGTTTCTCAATCCGATCAAAAACTAAGGACCATGGTCGATATTTCTAATCTGAAATCCGGAAGCTATATAATGACAGTGAATCTCGGCGACCAGAAATTTACCAGAACAATTATTAAACAATAAGAAGATAAAAGATTTCCTGTAAATTTCAATTTCATTTCCGGAAAGCCATTTAAAATGTCAGAGGCGATTACCATTCGTGTAAGAAACTATTTGTTACGCACCAATTCTTATGTATTTGGAGTGTACGCTATTTTGGCATCTTTTATTTGCTATACAGGTATGTATTCTTTCCGCAAAGCAATTTCTGTTGCCATATTTGAAGGTCAGGAATTTCTTGGTGTCGATTACAAAATTCTTCTGATAATGGCCCAGGTAATTGGATATGCTTTATCAAAACTTATAGGAATAAAAATCGTATCTGAAATTACTCCGGCAAAACGTGCTTTGACAATTGTAGGCTTAGTAACTTTTTCCGGCCTGACTCTATTACTGTTTGCGCTTATTCCTGCACCTTATAATATTATTTGTCTTTTTTTAAATGGCTTGCCATTGGGTATTATTTTCGGTTTGGTTTTCAATTATCTTGAAGGCAGAAAACTAACGGAAGTGTTAGTTATAGGCCTGATAGCTACACAGGTTTTTTCCAGTGGTCTTGTTAAAGCGGTAGGGAAATTCCTGATGATGCATTATCAGGTTAGTGAAAGCTGGATGCCTGCACTTACCGGCTTGCTTTTTTTTCCATTGTTTCTTCTTTCAGTATGGATGCTGGAAACTCTTCCAAAACCTACGGAGCAAGACAAACAACTCCGATCTGAACGTTCATCTATGAATGCAAATTCCAGGAAGAGCATGTTAAAGAGTTATCTTTTCGGTTTGCTCCCATTTATATTAAGCTATATTCTTCTTACTTCATTTAGGGATTATAGGGACAATTTTTCAGCAGAAATTTGGAATGCTTTGGGTTATAAAAATAATTCAGAAAGCTTTCTAACATCCGAAATTCCGATAACTTTAGTAGTAATAGCTTTATTAATTTTCATTAGAAGTATTACCAATAATTTGAAGGCTTTTCTGGCTATTCACCTTACAGGTGTTATCGGATCATTACTTATGATTGCGGCAACCGTATTATATCTTTCAGGACTTTTGTCGCCATTTTGGTGGGTTTCGCTCACAGGTATGGGCTTATACATAACTTATGTTGTAGCAAACAGCATTTATTTCGATAGGTTTATTGCACTTTTTCGAATAAAAGGGAATGCAAGTTTTGTAATAATGGTTGTCGATTTTTTTGGATATTGCGGAAGCATAGGCGTTTTGTTTTATAAAAATTTTGGAGCAGGTAAAATTAGCCATCTGCGATTTTTTGAGAACTCTTCTATTATTGTTGCAATATGTATCATTATTTTGTGGACTATCTCCGCACTTTATTTTTATTATAAACATCAACAAACAAACAAAAACTATGAATATCAAATTAGCCGTATTTGACCTGGCAGGCACCACCGTTCATGATGAAGACTTTGTTGCTTTAGCTCTTAAAGAAGCATTAGCAACAGAAAATATTTCGATCGAAATATCAGATGCCAACCGATTTATGGGAATTCCAAAACCACTTGCCATAAAGCATTTGATTTTTGAAAAAACCGGAAAAGATTATCCGGTTTACGACAATTTTATCGATGCAATCTTTAACAGGTTCCTTGATATAATGCTGGACTTTTATAAGAATTCTGAATCAGTGAGAGAAATTGAGGGCGTTAGCGAAACCTTTGCTTATCTCAAGGAAAAGAGAATTCGTATCGCGGTTGACACCGGATTCAGTAAAGTTATTACTGATGTTATAATAGAAAAGATGCAATGGATTGAGAAAGGCTTACTTGATTTTTCGGTTAGTAGCGATGAAGTGGATCGTGGAAGGCCAAATCCGGATATGATATACCATTTAATGAAAAAATCTTTTATCACTAAACCTTCCGAAGTTGCAAAGATAGGAGATACTCCTGCCGATCTAAATGAAGGTTATAACGCCGGTTGTGCTTATAATATAGGAGTTTTAAGCGGCTCGTGCACTTCCGCGGAATTATCTGAACATCCACATACACACATACTAAATTCTGTTGTTGACATAAAAAATCTACAAATACTTTAATCTATGGATAAAAAACTTTTCACTCCCGGGCCATTAACCACAAGTAAGACTGTTAAAGAAGCAATGTTGAGGGATCTTGGTTCACGTGATTTTGAATTTATTGAAACTGTTAAATATATCAGAACCGAGTTGCTGAAGATTGCCGGTGTGTCGCGCCTCGACGGGTTTGAATCAATTATTATGCAAGGTTCAGGCACTTTTGGTATTGAGGCTGTTATCTCGTCAATTATTCCATCAGGCGGACATTTATTGGTACTGGTAAATGGAGCATATGGCGACCGCATTGCTAAAATTGCCGTGATTCATTCTATTTCCGTTAGTTTTATTCGTACCGAAGAGAATACTTTCCCTAACCCAAGCCAATTGGACGATATGCTTTGTTCAGATCCGACTATCACGCATGTTGCCTCAGTGCATTGTGAAACCACTACAGGTATATTAAACCCAATTGAAGAATATGCGAATGTATGCAACAAGTACAATAAAACATTCATTGTGGATGCCATGAGTAGTTTTGGAGCAATACCCATCGACATGAAAGCAAATAAGATTGACGTACTTATTTCCTCGTCAAACAAATGCATTGAAGGAGCTCCCGGATTTTCGGTTATCATTATTAAACGGGATATTCTCGAAACAATAGAGAATAAACCCAGAACCTTAAGCCTTGATTTGTGTGCTCAATGGAAAGGACTTGAAGCTGACGGACAATTCAGATTTACTCCTCCCACTCATATTCTGTTAGCATTTAAGCAAGCTCTTATTGAACTTTCGGATGAAGGTGGTGTGGCAGGAAGAGCAGAAAGATACAGTGATAACCATAAAACATTATCAAAAGGTATGATTTCTTTGGGATTCAAGGAATATGTTGACAAGCTGAATCAAAGTTATATCATTACCTCTTTTCTTTACCCCGATCATCCTAATTTCGATTTCGCTAAATTCTACAGCCTTTTGAATGAAAGAGATTGTGTAATTTATCCCGGGAAACTTAGCAAACAAAACTGTTTCCGGATTGGCAACATTGGCCGCATTTACAAAGAAGATATTAAGAACCTGCTGGAGAATATCAAAATAGTTTTAGAAGAAATGAATGTTTCGTTGAGCATAAGGTTTCCAAAAAACAACAGTAATACTTTGCTTGGCGGAATTTCGAGTTTTATATTAAACCTATAAATAACAATCAAATGAAAGCACATCAAATTTCAATGTTAAAAAAAATCTTTTGCAGTGTGATTTTTTTTCTGACGCTCTGTGTCAGCAGCTTTGGGCAGTATGCTACGTGCACTCCTACCATTGGTTCTGACCCTGAGAATAACGGAGAATTAAACCCAAGTGGTTTGCCTCCGGCCACACTCGGACAGCCTTATAGTATGGTAATGTCGTTTTTGCCTCCACCGCAAAGCAGTGGCTTTACTTTAACAAAAATTCAATTGGCTGAACTCCGCAATATTCCGGCCGGCATTACCTGGGAAACAAACTCCAATAATCCTAATGATTATCTTTTTGTGGGAACATGGTATTGTATCGTAATAAGCGGCACACCTATTGGCGCACCGGGTCTTTACAATGTTGATATTTATGCCAATGCCTGGATTAATGTGTTGGGAGTGGAGGTTGCCGCACCGAATAACCCAAATAACGGAGGGTCGATTTCGGTGAATGTATTGCCACGTATGCAATCTGTTTCGGGCGGAGGTTCAATTTGTAACGGAGATACTACCAGCCAATCAGTAATTGTATCAGGTTCTGATACCGCGACCACTTATTGGTTGTTCCGCAACGGAATGTATACTTCCATTTCTAAGCCAGGAACAGGAGGGCCACTAACTTTTAGTGGATTACATAATGCCGGTGTATATACAGTTATGGCGACAGGAAATCATGATACAAATCCAGGTGACAATGATCATCCTATGGCTATTCAAATGAACGACTCCGCTGTCATTACTTATCAGCCCATTGTAAATCTTGGTAATGATTTTTCAATGTCAATTAACGATATTGACACCATTACTCCGGGCAATGGATTTGATTTGTATAACTGGAATAATAACAACCACCTGCCGTTTCAGGTAATTATTGGTTCGGTTATGGGTGTAGGTGAGCACATTTATTATGTATCTGTTCAGGATACAAACGGTTGTATTGGTTCGGATACAATTGCTGTGACAATATTTGATCCTAGTACTATTAGTGAATACGATTATGAAAACATTCATGTTTTCCCCAATCCGGTTACTAATGAACTTAATATTCTATATAAATTGCAGGATGCCAATAGAATTGAGGAATTATATGATATTTATGGTCGAAAGGTTTTATCAAATACCTCGTCCGGTATAAATACAAAACTCAATTTAGCAAATTTCCCCACTGGAAACTACATTCTGATTATTACAAATGAAAACAAAAATGTAATTTTCAGGAAACAACTCGCGGTAATTAAAGACCAGGATTAAGTTTTTATCTTACATTAAGATTGTGTTAAGTTTTTTTTTTAGAGTCTTTGGCGAATTTCGAATGTGTTAATTTGCAAAAAAAAAACATGAACCGACGGATTTATTTAAGTTTCTTATTATCCGCTATTTTAAGTACTACAGTTTTTTCGCAAATAACCTTATCCGGAAAAGTTACCGATAAAACAACAAATAATATACTGGTTGGGGCCTCAGTTTTTATTCCCGATATGCAAACGGGTGTTGCGACAAAAAAGGATGGAACCTATCAGATTAAAAATCTTCCTGCCGGAAAATTTCTGGTACAAGTCAGGTATATGGGTTATGCCAGTGTAATGCTGCTTATTGATTTTACGACTGACCAAACAAAAGATTTTGCCCTGGAGCCCTCTTCTGTACAAGAACAGGAAGTGGTTATTACCGGAAACGGGTCGTCGAGTGAAATCAACCGTTCGAGTGTTTCGGTTGTATCTATCGAAAAAGATGCATTGAAAAGCATACCTTGTACCAATATAATTGATGCTCTTACCTCAGTTCCCGGAGTTTCGCAGATCACAACCGGCGGCGGAGTTTCCAAACCGGTTATCAGGGGGCTTGCCTATAATCATGTAGTGACCCTGAACGAGGGCGTGCGTCAGGAAGGAAACCAATGGGGGCCTGAACATGGAATGGAAATCGACCAGTTTTCGGCCGAACGAATAGAAATACTGAAAGGACCTGCCAGTTTGTTTTATGGTTCAGATGCTTTAGGTGGAGTCATAAACTTTATTGAACCATCCATGCCTTCATCAGGAACCATTCGGGGTGAAGCAGTATCTGATTTTTCGACCAACAATATGCTAACGGCAAGCAGCCTGATGCTCGAAGGAAACCACAAGGGTTTTGTTTGGGGAGCCAGGGCTTCTTATAAAAATGCTGCATCTTTTAAAACTCCCGACTACTATGTTTATAATTCGGGCTTCAACGAAAACAATTATAGCGCGGTGATAGGATTGCACAAAAAATGGGGTTTTTCGCACATCCATTTTAGCAGGTTTAATGCTTTCGTGGGCGCTGTTGAAGGAGCCAGAGATTCCGTAACCCATCAATTTATAAATTCGGAAGGCGCCATTGTTTCGCCTGATAAATTAAAGAGCCGGAGTCTCGATCTCCCTTTCAACAATGTGGTTCATACCAAGATTACCAGTGTATCTAACTTAATAATTCATAATTGTCAGTTAAAAATCAATCTGGGATTTCAATCAAATCATCGTAAAGAATTTGGCGAAGACAAGAAAGTTCCCAATGTTTATTTTTTGCTTAATACCCTGACTTATGATGCTAAACTACTTCTGCCTGAAAAAAAAGGATTTGAAGTGGCTTTAGGTGCTTCGGGCATGACCCAGTGGAATCAGAACAAGGGATTTGAATTTGTTATTCCTGACTATTTTCTGCAGGATGCCGGAGTTTTCGTGTATGCCAAGAAATCTTTTAATCGCTTTACAATAAATGCAGGCTTACGTTGCGATTACAGAAAAATTACAGGCAATTCATTATATCTCGACTCATTGGGCAAGCCCGCCAACACAGGCGATACAATATTCGAGGCTTTTAGCAAACAATTTGTTTCTGTTTCGGGGGCAATTGGATTTACTTATACCTTCAATAAGAACTTTAATGTAAAATTAAATATTGGCCGTGGCTACAGATCTCCCAATATTTACGAACTTGCAACCTCAATGAATGGCGCCGCCCCCGACCCGGGAACTTTTAGCTTCAATGCAGGCAACTACACCCTGAAACCCGAAGCCAGTATTCAGATTGACGGAGAGTTTACTTATAACAGCAAATACATAGATGCAAGTATAAGCGGCTTTTATAACCATATTGGCAACTACATTTATCAGCGCAATATCAATAACGAATTTAAGGTTTTTGAAGGTCAGTCAGTCCCGGTTTATCGCTTTGTTCAGGGCAATTCCTTGTTAACAGGATTTGAAGCCGGACTTAATATTCATCCACTGAAGTCCCTTTCATTTGAAAATACTATGGCTTATGTTCATGGCACCAATCTTTCCACCAAAGTTCCGCTTCCTTTTATTCCTGCCACTCATTCTTTTCATGAAATTAAATGGGTATTTGTTAAAGGCAGGAATAATTCGGTTATTTCAAATGCTTATGCAAAATTTGGCGTAAAAAATGTTTGGGAACAAAACCGATTCGATTCTTTTGAAACAAAAACCGGGGCCTACACCCTAATTCATGCAGGTATAGGCTGTGATATAAAAATCGGCAAACAAAAACTAAGCATTTTTATAAATGGCGAAAACCTGGCTAACAAAAAATATTTCGATCATCTGAATCGCTTTAAAATTCTCGACATTTATAACCCCGGAAGAAATATTAATTTTGGAATCTCCCTGCCTTTTACCATAGATTATCAGAAAAAATAGAGCCATCCTTTCGCATTGTTATGAAAAGCTTAAGCTATTATGCTTTACAACAATGTTTATCAATATAAAATTAATGATTTCTTCATTATGAGTTAATTGGATAATTCCGATATTAAAATACTTTTGCCAAAAACGAATTTATGAAAAAACTTCTACTCTTATCATTTTTGTCAGTATTTTTTTTCAAAGCAAATGCGCAGGAGTATCGCTATTACAAAGCTCAGATGCATTGCCACTCTACCAACAGTGATGGGGTTCTGACTCCCGAACAGGTAAAGAGCGAGTATAAAACACGCGGATACGAAATCCTTTTTTTAACCGATCATAATTTTATGTCGGATATAGTTCCAATGACGGAACCTGATTTTCTATGTATTAATGCCGAAGAATTGACTTTTGATAAGCACATGAATGGTTTTTTTCTAAAACATACCATTCAGGCATCCGGGTTCACACCTCAGCAAGCCATTGATTCGGTGAAAGCTCAGGGCGGGTTGATTGCATTTAATCACCCGGTTAAGTCAATTGAGGGGGAAGATTGGAGTTATACTGCGAACCAGTTTGTAGCCCTGGATAATCTCGATTTAATTGAAATTCATAATTGGGGTACCGAGTTTACTTTGTCACCATTTAATAAACTGGTTTGGGATTCGGTACTATCAACCGGCAGGCATATATGGGGAACAGCCACTGATGATATGCACCATCTTACCGAAGTTGTAGTCCCTTCTATCGACAGAGGTTATGTGATGATTCGCCTGAGCGATCTAAATCCCGATTCAGTGTATCAGGCCATCAAGCGAGGCGATTTTTATGCAACTACAGGTGTTGAAATTACCAATTATGAGGTGAAAGGCGACACCATTGATATTGCGTGTTCCAATTGTAATAAAATTCAGTTTATTGGCGATCATGGAAGCGTTAGGCAAACTACAAACTCAAGAAATGCTGAGTTTATCAGAACTTCCGACAATTATATCAGGGTTTATTTGGAAGGAGGAAATGGTCTTTTCGGAACATCATCCATTTATGCCTGGACCCAACCGCATTTCTTCGATTCGCCTTCTGCGGTTCAGGAAAATAAGGATATCGTCTGCCAGTTGACACTTTATCCCAATCCTGTCAGGGATTTTGCAGAACTGGTTTTCACTTTGAAACAAAATTCTAGAGTAAAAATTTCCATACTTGATCAAACAGGAAAAGAAGTAAAGTTTTTGGCTGATAAAAAACTGAATTCGGGAAGCTATTCTTTCGCGTTTGATGTTGACGAACTAAACGATGGTATATACTATTTGGTTTTAATGGCAAATAATCAAAAACTTGTAAAGAATTTTGTCAGAAGTAAATAAGTCCATCAAATTGATTTGAGCATCATGATAATTTTGACTATTATATGCCTTATTCTTATCAGAAACTTTATAAAACGTTCCTTATTTAAATTTATGAAAAAGCTAATATCCATATTTTCTGTTCTATTTACGATACTATTAAATACTGTATTTGCTCAGAATGCCAATGTGAGTTACGAAGTGCAAATCAGTGCTGCCAATGGAGTTCATAGTTCTGCCGGCAGTTGGTCGAGTGGTGCTTCTTGTTGGGAAACCGGAAACCAGGAGTATACAGCAAGTTTAAGAGTTGATGGCCCGACCGCAGGGCCACAGGTTTGCGTAACTTGTGATAACAGCGGCGATTGTGATTATGGTCATGGAACTTTGCTTAGATCGAGCACCAATGTAACCGCTTCAATATTTATAGTATACTACGACATGTTTGAAGATGATGCCGGTGACAGATGCACTGCCGATGGTTCTGACGATTGCAGAGGTTATGGATCTTTTGTGGTTAATTTTTCTGATGCTTATGCACCCACAGCTCCCAATTCTTATAATAATTATACAGATAATCAAGTTTATAATGGCGGATCGTCTGAACACAGAGTCAGGCTTGATAATAGCTGGCGCTATGCTGGTAATATGTCGGCTTTGACGCCCACTTGTACACAGCAAGGAACAACATACGCTGCCGGTCAGGTTAGGTCGTGGTCGGTTAATTTAACAATAGGCGTTACCTACGTATTTAACAATTGTGGTAACGTAGAAGATACCTACTTAAGGTTATACGGGAGCGATGGTTATACCTTGAAAGCTAGTGCCGATCAGGGTTGTTCGGGAATGAATTCTTCATCTTTGACTTGTACGCCAACAACCAGCGGAATGTATTACCTGGAATTGTCGCATGCATCGCGCTCCACACTTGTTTCGAATGGTGTATTGTATTATTATATGGCAAGTCCCGAAGCAGTTACGGTTACAGGCAGCGGCACTCAATGCGGAGGTACGGTTACTTTGAACGCTACTGGAGGTGCAGGAGGTAATATTTACTGGCAAGGAACTACCAGCGGTGGAACCAGCACAGCTACTCCTTCAAATTCGCAGGGAGTGACAACAACGGGCACATATTATTTCAGACCCATGTCCACGGGTGGTTGCTGGGGGACGGAAGGTAGTGCTACTGTTATTATCAATGCAATACCATCGGCACCCACAGGAAACACCTCTCAATCATTCTGCAATTCGGCGACTATTAATGATTTGTCGGCAGCAGGCAGCAATGTACAATGGTATGCCAATGCAAGCGGCGGAAGCCCTTTAGCAGGAACTACATCTTTGTTAAACGGGTACCATTATTTTGCCAGTCAAAATGTTTTTGGATGCGAAAGCACCAACAGGCTGGATGTTCTTGTAACAATCAATACTACCTCTATCCCAACAGTTTCTTTAGGAGTGGATCAGAATAATATTTGTGCCGGAATTCAGGTTAATTTCACCGCTACACCAACAAATGGCGGCACCCCGGTTTATCAGTGGTTTTTGAATGGTTCGGCAATTGGTAATAACCAACCTTCCTATTCATATACTCCAGCCAATGGAGATAATTTGTACGTTGTAATGACATCAGATGCTCCCTGTATCTCTTCGAGTTTTGCTACTTCGAACACAGTTAATATGGTAGTTCATCCGATGCTAAATGCAGGCATTTCTGCTGCTGCCAGCCACGATACATTGTGTCAGGGCACGCAGGTGACCCTTACGGCCAGCCCGGTAAACGGAGGAGTTCCTGCCTATCAATGGTATTTAAACAATTCACCCGTCGGAACCAGTTCGAATGTTTATTCTTATACGCCTGCTAATGGCGATCAGGTTTATGTCAGCATGACATCAAGTGTGCCATGCGTAATCGGTAGTCCGGTATCGTCGGGGGTTATTGCTTTGACAACTCTTCCCGTTATTACTCCGAGCTTAACCTTAAGCGAAAGTCAGAATAATATTTGTGCCGGCACACAGGTGACTTTTACTACCACTGCTGCTAACGGAGGCACAACGCCCACATATCAGTGGTTTTTGAACGGAACTCCTTTTGCTAATAATTTCCCAACCTATTCGTATATCCCGGCCAACGGAGATAATTTGTATGCGGTTTTGACTTCAAATGCCGCTTGCGTTACTTCGAACACTGCTACTTCAAATTCGGTAAGCATGGCGGTGCAGCCGGTTTTAAATGCCGGAGTTTCATTTGCCACCAGCCAAACCAATGTTTGCCAGGGCACACAGGTTACATGCACAGCTACTCCTTCGAACGGCGGAACGCCCACCTATCAGTGGTTTTTGAACAATGCCCCTGTAGGATCCAATTCAGATGTTTACAGCTTTATACCTTCGAACGGCGACCAGGTTTATGTTAGTATGACATCAAATGTGCCCTGCATAACCGGTAGTCCGGTATCGTCGGGGGTTACTTCTTTTTCGACTCATCCTGTTACAACAGCTACTGTTGCAGCCAGCGAAAACCTGAATAATATTTGTTATGGTACCTGGGTGACTTTTACGGCTACGCCCGTCAACGGTGGTACAACACCTGCTTATCAATGGTATGTGAACGGAGTTGTAGCAGGTACAAATCAACCTACCTACTCATACGCTCCTGCCAGCGGCGACCTGGTTTATGTGATCATGACTTCGTCGGATGTTTGCGCAAATGGCAGTCCCGATACATCAAATTCTATTTTAATGAAGGTTTCTGCTGCTTCACAGGTTACGGCTAATGCTGTTGTTAGTCAAAATAATATTTGTCAAGGCACACAGGTCACCTTTACGGCTTCGGAAACAAATGGTGGCACACCTCAATATCAATGGTATTTGAATGGTTTGATGGTGGGTTCAAATCAACCTACTTACTCTTTTACTCCTGTTAATGGGGATATGGTTTACGTTACGGTGACCTCTTCGCTTAGTTGCATTGTTGGTAGCCCGGCTTCTTCGGCGGTTACGATAATGAATGTCAGTCCGTGCACCGGTATTAGTAATGCATCTGAAATTGAACATGCAATAATGATTTATCCTAATCCGGCTGAAGATTTGTTGATGGTTAATTTCGAAAAGGTTAATAGAATGCCGGTAAGTATGAAGCTTTTAAATGCTGCGGGTCAGGTGGTTTTCGAAACCAGTCAGCCTATTGTTTCGAATAATACAGGAATAAATGTCCATAATCTCAGCCCGGGTTCGTATGTTTTGCAAATTGAATTCGATAATGTTGTTGTGAAACGTAGCGTTATCATAAAGTAAAGAAATAAAAAAGCTAAATCATTAGATGGCTCATATTGAAACAAAAAACACAAAAAAGAATCAATAATTAAGCAATTTCAAATCAGCAGTCGTTCTTTATATCCTTTTAGTCATAGCTAAAGAAGTATCAGAAATTTTCCGGGCCGGTCAGGTGAGTCCGGTTCGGGAAACTGATATTTTGCTAATCGTATAAAAGAATGGTTTTGTAATCATGCGAAAATAACAACCCAATCAAATGAGTTGTTATTTCAACAACTATAATACTTAAGGCAGTTAATAAAAAGGTGAATTTTTGATCAGCTAGCGTTCTTTATAAAATTGTCTGCCATGGACAAAAAAATATCAGCAATTTCCCGGGCCGGTTTGGTTAGTCTGGTCCGGGAAACTGATGTTTTTAATAGTGGAAAAATGATTTCTCTTAATGAAATCATTTCAAAAAATACCTCGAAATGAATGGTTTTTAAGACCATAAAAATATGTAAGGCAGTTATTAATTTGTAAATAAAATCAGCACTCGTTCTTTTAATTGTTTGTTATCGCAAAAATATCAGAAAATTCCCTGAGCCGGTTGGTTAGTCCGGTTCGGGAAACTGATATTTTGATATCAGAAATTGATTTTCTATTATGCACCAGGCAAGAAAACGGATGTATATTGTTAGTATCTTAGAAAAACCATATAAATATAAAAACAATACCCAAATAATGAAAAAATGGATACTCTTTCTGATCGGAGTTTGGCTTAGTACAAATGCAATAGCCCAGGTTCCCATATCATTGCAAAATTATTTTCAACAAATCATTGACAATTCCATAGTCGTTCCAGGTGTGAAAGGTATTTCCGCCTGCGTTATAATGCCTGATAATTCGGTATGGACCGGGCATGCCGGTGACAATGGATCGGGGGTTAGTATTACTGATACAACCGTATTTTACGGAGGCAGCACTACCAAAACATTTGTTGCAACCCGCATTTTACAATTATGGCAAGATGGGTTAATTAACTTGGATACAGCCTATGTGGCCTATATCGACACTATTGATTTTGTTCTGCCACAAACCACCATAAGACAATTGCTGAATCATACCAGTGGAGTATACGATATTGATAATAGTCCATCATTCTTTACTGACCTTATAAGCAATCCTTCACATTTTTATACACCTTCAGAATTATTTCAAACCTACCTGAATCAAACACACAATTTCGCTCCTGGCACAAACTATGAATATTCAAATTCTAACTACAATATACTGGGTACTATTATTGAAGCAATAACCGGTAATTCTTTATCAGTTGAGCTTAGAAACAATGTTTTTAGTGCCATTCCTTTAAATCATACCTATCTGGGGGCTTATGAACCATTTTCAGAACCTTTTGGGGGCTTATGGATGTACATGGATACAACCCTAACTGATTTAACATCATTTCCGCATACCTCTTTATTGACATCTTCTTATGCAGCAGGAAATATTGTTTCTATTCCTTTAGACGAGGCTCGTTTTATCAGAAAACTGATTAACGGAAATATTCTTTCGCCTGGTGCATGGAACCAGATGAAAACTATGAATCCATTTTCAGGAGATTATGGACTTGGAATTATGGGAATACCCTTGGGAACAGACACTATGCTGTATGGGCATAATGGAGCAATAGGAAACCTAACCGATATGTTTCATTCTCCTGAGTTAAATCTTACTGTTGTCGTAATGCAAAATAGTGAAAATGGAAACGAAACACCATTCAATAATTTGTTTTTAACGGCATTTAACTACATAATGACCAGCGGCATGGAAAACCTCCTGTCAACTTCCGGTTCTATATATCCCAATCCAGCTTCAGGCATTGTAAGCATTGAAATGCCTAATCAAACAGCTATTGAAATATCGAACATACAAGGTCAATTATTAAAAACATATGGGGTAGAAGGAGACAAAAATAGTATTGATATTTCAGATTTTGCCAGTGGAATTTATACAATAAGGGTAAGTACCCTCAATGGAATTATAACTATGAAATTGATAAAAGAATAAGCGAACATTTATAATAAGCTTAGGCAGGAATAGTCAAATAGATTCTTCCATCTAAAAAACATCAATATATTCCACTGAAAAGAAAGGGCAAAAAAGGATTGTTCTGACAAACGAAGTTACAATTATAAAAAAGCCAATTGTCAAATGATTGAGAAACCATGTTGCGAAAAAAACACAAGACAATAGAAATAAAGATAAACAGAACTGGGATTATTCGGAAAACGATTATTGCTTTTTTCGTTTCGGGATTACTAATGTTTTTCTTCGAGTCATTAAAACAAACGCTTTTCCCCAACATCAGTATATGGGGTTCACATGCTATAACAATAGTTTTAGTTACAATAATTAGTACAC
>CAZNRQ010000010.1:0-22533 GCA_964574845.1 uncultured Bacteroidales bacterium | reverse complement strand
GTCAGGATCAGGATACTGTGGTGGTTACGGTTAATGGTATCAATTTACCGCCGGTTGCTGTGAATGATTATGATACTACAGAATATCAAACGTGCATCACATTCCCGGTTTTACTCAACGACTATGATCCGGAGAATACAAATTTGACAATATCCTTATGCGGGCCACCTGTTAATGGTACAGTAGTAATTAATAGCGACAATACATTGACTTATTGTCCTTACGATGGGTTCTCTGGTATTGACAGCCTTTGCTATCAGATATGTGATGAAGGTTCGCCGATACAATGTTCTCAGGCAACTGTTTTCATTTATGTGAAACCTGAATTTACTGTCGACGACTTAATCATCTACAATGGTGTTTCTCCGGATGGAGATGGCAACAATGATGTTTGGATCATTTCAGGCATTGAACATTTCCCTGATAATGAAGTTTCAATATTTAACCGATGGGGTGATCAGATTGCAAACTACACTCATTATAATAATTTGGACATTTCGTGGGATGGTACTTACAAAGGTAGACAGGTCCCCGACGGAACCTATTATTACATTCTTGATATCAAGAACAAGAAAAAGTTTGCGGGTTGGATCTACGTAAAAACCGGAAAGTAATTATTAAAAATTAAAAATATATTAGTCATGAAAAAGATACTAATTGCCGTAATACTGTTAATAAGCATACGTTCTTATGCTCAACAGGATCCCTTGTTCAGTCAGTATATGTTTAATAAACTAGCTGTAAATCCTGGTTATGCCGGTAGTACCGAAATGCTATCCATTGACCTCCTTAGCAGGTATCAATGGGTAGGCATCAAAGGTGCGCCGCGTACTATAACTTTGAGTTTGCATTCGCCATTGCGCAACAATCATATGGGCCTCGGTTTATACCTATATGGAGATATCCTCGGACCTACCACTACATATGGTTTTATGGGTTCTTATGCTTATCGTATCAAGGTGGGCAAAGGGAAGTTGTGTTTTGGTTTGCAGGTTGGGTTTAAATATTTCAACTTCGACTGGCAGAAAATGAATGTCCAGGATCCAGACTTTGTTTTTGGACAACAGACGATCAAAAAATTCACTCCGGATGCAAACTTCGGTATTTATTACTATTCGAATAAGTGGTTTGCCGGAGTAAGTTCAAAAGATCTCTTCCAGAATGAATCCGGTATGGCCACGGTCGATGGTAAGAATACTTATACTCAGTTGATGCGCCACTTTTATGCTATGGCAGGTGTTAATATTCCCGTTAGCGAAAAAGTTTCCTTCAGAACCTCATTTATGGGAAAATATGTTACTCATGCCCCGCTGCAGTTCGATTTTAATGCGAGCTTTCTATTCAACAATTTATTCTGGATAGGAGCTTCGTATCGGACCGAAAAGGCAGTAATCTTCCTCACAGAATTCCGTATAACTAAGACTCTACGGATAGGATATTCCTACGATATGTACCTGGGGAAACTGATGGCTGTGAACCAAGGATCTCATGAAATAAGAATAGGAATGGATTTCGATGTTTTCAAATCGAGAATGTTGACACCACGTTATTTCCATTTTTAATCTGATCTCAAAATAATTAAAGAGCATTTTTAACCAAATAATATTGAAAGGTTATGAAAAATAAAATCAAATTTTTGCCGATCTTAGTTCTGATTGCCTTGCAGTTCAATTCGTATGGACAGATCAACAAAGCAAACCGGTATTTCGATCTGTACAGGTTTACAGACGCTATTCCTTTGTATAAAAAAGTGATTGCGAAGAACAAGGCAGACATCACGCTTGCTACTGCAAGACTTGCTGATTGTTACAGGCTGGTTAACGATCCACAGGATGCCAAGGTTTGGTATACCAAGGTAGTTGAGAACACAGGAGCAGCGCCCATTAATTATTTTTACCTGGGTCAGTCGCTTTGCGAACTTAAAAGCTATACAGAAGCCAAAAATGCTTTCGAGAAGTATGGACAACTTGTTCCGGATGATCCGCGTGGAAAACAGTATGCGGGCTTTTGCGACTGGGCAGCCAAAAACAAATATGCTGTTTCGAAGTTGCTGGAAGTGAAGAACGCAAAAGGTCTGAACACCAAGTGGTCGGATTTTAGCCCGGTACCTTATAAGGACGGTATTGTATTCACTTCTGACCGTATCACCAACTATAAAACAGACCTTACTTACAAGTGGACGAATAATGCTTATCTTGACCTGTATACTTCGAATCCACAATATCTAGGCGATTTCTGGTCGGATATGGGTCAACCCAAACCACTATCCTTTAAATACGATGAGATTTACCACGACGGACCGGCCGTATTTTCGAAAGATGGAAAAATGGTGGCCATTTCGCGTACCGACAGAAAAAAAGTTCATAGCACATCCAAGAGTAAGTTCAAGACTCATGTGGTGAAAATTTTCTATGCAAATATGGAATCGGGGAAAAATCCAAAGTTCATACCTTTCTATTTGAACAACGATGATTACTCGGTGGCACATCCTGCTTTGTCTGCAGATGGAAAGACAATGATATTTTCATCTGATAAACCCGGCGGAAAAGGCGCTTCGGATCTTTATATGGTTACTAATTTCAACGGAACCTGGTCGCCGGCCGTTAATCTGGGAAGCAAGATCAATACAGCAGGTAATGAAGTATTTCCTTACCTGGTGAACGATTCAACATTATTGTTTTCGTCCGACGGACATGCCGGTTTCGGCGGTCTGGATATTTATATTTCGTATAAAAAAGATACTGCCTGGACCGAACCTCAAAACCTGATGCAACCCATCAATTCTTCGTACGATGATTTTGGAATCCTTTTATTCAGCGATATGAAGAGCGGATTTTTCAGTTCGAACCGTCCCGATGGTATGGGCCTCGATGATATTTATGCGTTCAGAGGTTTGGAATTGGGAAATATCGCGAAAGAAGTCACCAAACAGGACACAATGTATGTGGCCACGATCTCAGGTTATGTAAAAGATAAAGCCTCGGGTTTGCCTATTGACCAGGCGACTGTATTTTTGCTGAATCCGCAGGATGGCAAGGTGAAGATTTTGAAGACCGATCCAAATGGTTTATATAAAACCACCGTGAACCGCCCGGCTGAATATCTTGTCAAAGCCATGCAGAAAAATTATATCGCCGATTGCGAGCCATGGGATATTGCCAAAATTGAACCCAATAAAGATATGAAGGCTCCCCGCGACCTGATGCTCGACAAACTGGATATGAACAAAAGTTTTGTGCTGAAGAATATTTATTACGACTTCAATAAATACGACATCCGCGATGATGCCAAACCCGATCTGAACAAAGTGATCAAGATCATGCAGGAAAACCCGGCTATTATCGCAGAACTTTCGTCGCATACCGACAGCAGGGCATCGTTCCAATATAACAATGTACTTTCTCAAAACCGGGCCAATGCCGCTGTTGATTATATCGTTTCGGTTGGTGGAATTTTGCCAGGCCGTATTTTGGCGAGAGGTTATGGAGAATACCGCTTGACCAACAAATGCAGCGACGGAGTGCCTTGTACGGAAGAAGAACATCAGATGAACCGTCGTACAGAATTCAAGGTTATTGGAATGAATTCGGGTAGTTCACAGGGACAGTTTGACCCGACAAAATATGTTGCTAACGAAACTTTAGATATCAGGTCTTTCCCTGATTTCTTCTTTGAACCCTGTGATGCTGAAATCAGCCAATCGCCCAGGGATGTCAGTAACGGTCAGTATGAAGTTCCAAAAAAACAAAACAATGTTGTGATTCAGCATTATAATGTTAACGATGACCAGAAGAACAATACATCAAAAAAGGCACCGGCTTATCATATTGTGAAATACGGTGAAACCGTTTACGGCATTTCGAAAATGTATGGAATGCCTATCGAAAGACTAGTTGAACTGAACCATATCAAAGATTATACGATAATCCCGGGCCAGAAACTGAAACTGGATGCCAATGCTGTATATACTCCTGAAAAAACAGACCAACCCCAGATCATAAACCAGGTGGGTGCTACACATGTGGTTGCTGCCGGTGAGACACTGGAAAGCATTTCGAAAAAATACAATATCTCAATAGAGAAATTGAGAATTCTAAACAAACTTCAGAACGATGACGTTATCGTTGGACAGAAACTGTTTTTAGAATAGCTCCATTCCATGTAATTTTAAAAGCCGTTCGGATTTCGAACGGCTTTTTTTGTTTTAAATATTGTAAAAATACAAAAATCTGTATGTGTCGGAGAAAAGTGGTAATTTACTGACGAAAACCACTAGACTCGGGAACGGAAGATGTTTTTCCGTTTTAGGAAGATGTTTTTCTGAAGGCGGAAGATATTTTCCCAAATACGGAAATAGTTTTCCCAATGACGGAAGACAATTTTCCGGATACGGAAGATATTTTCCCGAATACGGAAGACAATTTTCCGAGGGCGGAAGACAATTTCCCGAGGACGGAAGACAATTTTCCGGATACGGAAGACAATTTTCCTGAGGAATTTTTGCTTCCGTGCTTCACATAACTTCTTTTGAATAAGGAATTTTTACTTCCGCAAGCGGAAATATGTCATCGAAAATAGATTTAATTTGGTTAGATTGTGAAAATTGATTTTTCGGAGGGCGATTACTGTAAGATCAAACAGGTTTAAGCCGAAAAAAGATCAACTTTTGATGGTCTCAAAACGTGCTCAAATCTGCAAATGAAATAAAACCAACTTTCCATTTGGCTATTATAACTTAGGTGTGATAGCAAAACAATTTTTATTGTCATTTTTATGACACGAATCTTGCCTTTCAATGAGCTGTCTGACCTTATCCCATCTACTTAATGCAAACTTTGAATAAAGGCTTGGTTAAAATGATCCTTCAACTGCGCAAAGCCCATTTGTTTGATTGAATCTGCCCCTAGTTTGTGTTTAGTTGTAGAGGCAGTTAACCCTAAATGAATATTTTTCATTTTTAGGTTTAATCCTCTTTTGATAAGTTGATATAATGTTTGCTTGTAAATATTCATGGAGGTATCAATGGTTTTATCGAGGCCAATAATCAGTGGGAAATAATTGTTGGCATTTTTATAGCAAAATACCACACTGGCCATTTTTCTATCGGCTCGTGTACGGATAATCAGAATCTCAAAAAGTTCTGACTTGTGCAAAGCTTCAAACAATTTGAACGGAAGATCGAAAGTATTCAAAGACAAGCTGCCTTCTTTAATGTGTTTGTACAGATCAAACATATGGGGGAGATCAGCCTCACAATAATCATCGAAACCCACTTCAAACTGATCTTCGAATTGCAAAACATCATTACGGAGATAATATCGTTTTTTCTGATTAAGATTCGATTGAAAAAAATCATCAGGCTCTTTCAGGGCTTCATTTCTGACTATATTATTCTCAAGACTGTCCAGTTTGATGAATCCCTGATCCATCATAAATACCCTTAATTCATCATCCGGGGTATCAAAATCTCTGAGAAATAGAACGGATGCTCTTTGTTTATCCTGTTCTTTCCATATCTCATTGAGAAGCAAAATGATTGCTTTTTTCCAGAGTGTATGATGTCGATCAATAAAAAGATGATTCCCATTGGTTAGTAACGAACCCATCATAAAGCTTTTTGATGTAAGATAATAGGGATCCGTTTTACGGAATTCTTCAATTTTCATAGAAACATCAGATGGGGCCAACATATCATCTTTTGATAAAGCTGAAGTGAAAAAGGTTGCCAAAACAACTTTTCCCTTATGTTCAATGATGTAATAGAAAAACTTCCAATTATTTTCCGATTCTGAATTATTGCTGAAAACATCTTCATAAAGTGCAAGAATGTCATAATCAAAAGCCCCCTTGTCAGCGAAAAAGCTATTCCAAAGATTTTTATCAATATCTTTAATTGATTGATAAACTTTCAGTTTCATGGCTTCTTCCGATTTAATTTCGGGCGAAGGCAAAATTGGCTCATTGCCACTGAATCTTTTTTCTAGATCCGAAAATTTGCGGAACGCACGATAAATATCCTGCATTGATCTTTCTTCTTCCACCAGAACCTTTGGGAAATGGTAAGCTATTCGCTCTGCTAAATTCTCAATATCCTCCAATTTCAGATGATTGGTAATAGTGAATCTCATTCCGCAACAGGTTTCCGGAACAGCTGGAAAAACAGCTATATTAGCATAGAAACCTTCAGCAATAATCCTTTGGACCAAATTATAAGCAACTTTTTGCATACCCATGCCAACAAAAAATATAGGACTGTCAGAATTCGAAATCAATGGAACCCTATATTTCTCCATAATATAATTACAGAATTTTATTCTTTCCATCAGGGAGTTTTGCAATTCTGTAATCTCATCCGTAAGATGGATTCTTGCTGAAGCAATAGCCGCTGCTACGGTTGCTGGTTCTTGAGGGCCTGAATAGGTTAGTGGACCGCCCCACCCTTTAACACTGTCGCAAGTTTCTTTATCAGGAAACACAAAGATTCCCCCACAAGAACCAAACCCTTTGGCCATGGAAGTTGCAAGTATCATTTTCGGATGAAGACTGGTCTGACTCATGGTATATCCCATGCCATTTTTTCCTGCCCAACTCATACCATGAGCATCATCCACATATAAAAAGAGTTTACTGTATTTATCCAGTAACCGGATTATCTCTTTCGTCTGGGGGAAATCTCCATACATAGAGAAAACTCCATCCAAAACATACCAGATTTTATTGAATTTTCCTTGTGATTCAATAACTTTACTTTCGAGTTCGTCAAGACGATTATGCCGTAATACTGTAATTTCTGTACCATTATGCCTAAGTTTATATGAAAGCTCATGCATACTTATGTGGCATTGCTGGTCATAAATAACCAGATCGTCTCCCCCCATTACAATTGGCATAACACATTGATGGCCAGTGGTGCAATTAGTAGTTAGCAGGATGTTTGCATTAAACATTTTCCCAATAAGTTCTTCAAGTTCTTTATAGTTTCCACATGAAACATAAGTCCTGGAACTGGAGTAATAGGTGCCATATCTTCGAATAGCATCAATAGCCGCTTCCTTAAGACGATTATCAAGTTCCAACCCAAGATAACCACAGGAACCAAAATTTAATAATTTTTTACGATTCAGAGTTATCTCTCTTCCATTTAATACCTCATCTTCAGTATATAAAAACCCAAGTCCTCTTTTGAATCCTAATCCTGAACTTTCATTTACAGTACGGATTAATGTTTGATAGTTTGATTTAGTTGCCATGAGCCAAAAATAATAAAAAAACAGGTTTAGCTTGCCTCCCAATAATTTATTTATTACTTTTGTTAATCAAAACAAATTCAATGGAAAGTTACATTGATTCAGAATTCAGTATCAAGCTGGAAGATGGTATTTTATACGTTGATTTTTTTATTGAACATGGCACATACGATGTTGTAGACAGATCAATTAAAAAGAAGATAGAAATGCTTCGGGGCAGATCTTTCCCTGTTGTTTCAGATATGCGTAATGTAAAAACAAGTACCCGTGAATCTCGTCAGCGAATGTCTGAGCCTGATGCTGCAATTGGAGTTAAGGCAGTGGCTGTTATAATCCATTCGAGAATTCAAAAAGTGATGTTCAACTTTTTTTCTGCAATTAATAAGCGTCCTGCACCAGCCAAGGTTTTCTCCAACAAAGAAGAAGCGGTCAAATGGGCTCAAAAATTTGTTGACCAGCCAAAAAATCTTAACTGACATTCTACCTTAAATAAACTCAGATTTCGATTGTATTATTTGTGCAAAACAATTAATTTTGCCCCTTCAGATGTGATTTCTGGATAAAAAAATCGAGCAAAATCCTAAGTGATTTGGTTTTGTATAAAAAATGAGTAATGCAAAATAATAAGGAATTAATTAACACAATTCTAAAAGAAATTTATGCAATTCTAAGTAAGAAAGATGGTCAAACAATTACTGGCCACACTTCTGACGGTATTGATACAAATCCTAATTTCTTTAAGATTTTGGAATTACTGAATAAAAAATATTTTCTTAAAAAGGATGTTGAATCGAATATTGATTTAGGCAATGAGATGCTTTTGAAATATGCCATGCATAATTATGGCATGCAATTAGAAATTAATGATGGTATTGATGATATTTTTAACAGCCTCTATACCAGTATAAATAATTTGGGAGAAGAGTTGAATCACTCAACTGTTACAAAAGGTTATTTGGAAGACATATTCAATTCAATTGAGGATATAATTATTGTTACGGATAACATTGGCTACATTAATTTTATTAATACTGCTACCTCTCGAACTTTGAAATACTCTGACGATGAAATTCTGAGAGAGAATATTCATATACTGTTAGATGAGAATTTGGTATTTAGTCAGTTATTTGATAATAAATTAGTTAAGAGTACAGTTAATTTAATCACAAAATATAAGGAAATTGTCCCAGTTACTATAAGGGTATCTCATTTTGCACGCGGAGATAATCAGGATATTGGCTATGTTATTATTGCAAGTGATGAGTCAAAGCAGCTATTGTACCAACAGCAGATTGAAAGAACTAATGAAGAACTGATTAAGGCTTTAGCAAAGGCAGAAGAATCTGATAAACTTAAAACAGCATTTTTGCAAAACATGTCCCATGAGATTAGAACCCCTTTGAACGGTATTGTCGGATTTTCGCAACTTTTAACGCGTAAGGATTTTCCAGAGGATAAAAAGAGCGAAATAGCCAGAGTAGTTGAAAGAAGTAGCCACAGGCTAATTGAACTTGTTAATAATATTCTTGACTTGTCGAAGATCGAAACAGGTCAAGTGAAAATAAAGAATTCTGTCTTTGTTCTGAACCAACTTCTAAAAGAAGTGTACGATTTTTTTAAGTTATTTTCAAAGGAAAAAAGAATCAATATTTTGTATAGTGCTGGATTAGAGGATCGTGAAAGCGTTGTTTATTCAGACAGGGAAAAAATTCATCAAATATTTGTGAACCTTATTAATAATTCTATTAAATTTACCGAAAAAGGTGAAATCAATTTTGGATATATGATAAAGAATGACAGAATCGAGTTTTTTGTAAAGGACACCGGTATCGGTATTCCGGAAGAATTTCATAAAGAAATATTTAATCGATTTACACAAGCTGATAATACCGTTACTAGAAATTATGAAGGTGCAGGATTGGGCTTATCAATCAGCAAAGGCCTTGTAGATCTTTTTGATGGTAATATATGGGTAGAGTCTGAAGTTAATAAACAGACCCATTTTTATTTTGACATACCTTATTTCCCTATAAGTGATTATTCAGGTAATGATAGTCCATCTAATGTTAATATCGAAAATTTGCCAAAGAAATTAAGAATTTTGGTAGCTGAAGATGACGACATAAATTATATGTTTATTGAATACTTGTTCAGTAATTCTAAACATTCTTTAATAAGGGCACTTAATGGGCAGGAAGCTGTGGACTTTTACAGTAAAGAAAAGGATTTCGATATAATTCTTATGGACCTTAAAATGCCAGTTAAGTCGGGCTTTGAGGCAACAAAGATTATAAAAAGCATTTTTTCTGGAATCCCCATAATTGCATTAACTGCATATGTTTTTGAGGATGATCGTCAGAAAGCCATGAATTCGGGTTGTGATGATTTTATTGTTAAGCCTTACAGAATGGAAGATCTGTTTGAAAAAATAATAAAGCTTGTCTCATAGAGATAGAGAAGTTACTTTTTTGAAATACTTCCATCCGAATCAATTTTAAGTAAATTTTCAGGAAAATCTGTATTAGTCAATTCAATTAATTGTTGAACAGCAGAATTTAAATTGTCAATTTGTGGGCCTCCTTCTCCTTTCTGAATAATTGAAAATGCGCTTGCTTTAATAAATTCTCCTTTATTAGAGACATAGACTTTAATTATTGGTGCAACACCATTCGCATCTTTGAGATTGAACCTTGCATAGGTACAGAAGTTTCCCATACTGTAAGCAATAAACCTGTTTTTGTAAAGTTCAATTGCTCTTGTAACATGAGGTCCATGACCAAAGACAATATCAGCACCCTCGTCAATTACATTATGCGCAAATTCGTAGACATTACCTCGATCTTCATCATAAAATATTTCCGAATGCCTAGTGATATGATTGTGTGTAGCCCCTTCTGCTCCTGCATGGAAAGATACTATTACTATATCGCAAAGCGAGTCTAGCATGTGAACTATTTCTTTAACAGAATCAATATTCATCATATTAATTGTGTTGATAAATGGTGAAAATCCGCAAAATCCAATATTAAGATTGTTTTTCCTGATTATTACATATGGGCATTTCTTTAGACCTGCATAAAAAACATCCATGCTATCCAAATTTTTCATTGTACTAGCCCTTCCAACTTCTCCAAAATCTCCACTGTGATTATTGGCTAAGTTCAACAAATCAAATCCAGCTTCTTTTAAATTCACTGCAAAATAAGTTGGTATCCTGAACGCATAACATTTTGTTGAATCCTGACATTTTTTCACAACTCCACCCGAATTGAGAAAACATCCTTCCAAATTTCCAAAAGTGATATCTGCATCCATTAATATGTCTTTAACCGAGGTGAAAAGATATTTTCCACTATCAGGAGGTAAATATGTTGAATTTGGGAAATTTGTGCCAGGCATAATATCGCCTACACCGATTATTGTAATAGTATCCGAAGTTTTTTGGCCAAAGGAATTGGAATACAAAGAAAGAAGCATGGCACAGAAAACCAATATCCTGAAATCTCTCAAGATTGTGATTCCCCTTTCCATAATTAAAATGTTATAGTGAATTTGAACTTTTTAGGACAATGACTGCGAAGGACGGGAAGCTTCTTCTATAACTTTTTCGTATTCAGAAGGAGTGAGATCGTTGTAGAAGTAGTTTACAGGATTTATCTTTACGCCGTTTTTTATAATTTCGTAATGACAATGTGGAGCAACAGATAATCCAGTACTGCCGACAAATCCAATTAATTGTCCCCGTTTAACTTTGTCACCTGGTTTAACGATCATTTTACTCATATGACCGTAAAGAGATTGATAGCCGTATCCGTGATTTATTATGCAAACATTGCCGTATCCGCTTTCATTACCTTTAGGATCAATAACAACGCCATCACCGGTAGCATATATTGGGGTTCCTGTCTTTGCGGCAAAATCAATACCGGTATGCATTCTAAGTGTCTTATAAACCGGGTGAATACGATAACCAAAACCAGAAACAATTGTACATTGTGTTTTTTTAACAGGTTGTATTGCAGGCAAACAAGACAACATTTTTTCTTTATTTCTGGCCATTGAAATAATCTCGTCAAAAGATTTTGATTGTACATACAATTGTCGTGAAATCATATCCAATTTACGGGCACTATTTTCCATTAATGTCCCGTTATCATATCCTGCCAAATCTTTATATCTATCTTGCCCCCCATAGCCAGCTTTACGAATATTGTCGGAGATTGGCTCTGCTTCAAAGATAGTACGATATATGTTGTCATCCCGGTTTTGAAGATCGGCTAAAATTGCTGAAACCTGATTCATTCTGTTGTTTAGCATAGTGTATTCCAAGGCAAGCTTTTCATTCTCACGTTTGAGAACGCGTTCTTTCGGAGAGTCGATAAAGCTATAAATAATCAACATGATAGCCGCAGAAAGAACCATACCAGATGTTAGAATGGATATAAACTTTAGCAGCTTGCTTTTGACCGAAACCTTTAATTCTTCAAACGAAAGGGTTTTAGTATTAAAATGATATTTGGTCTTTGCCATTTAAATTAATTGCGTTAAATACAGTTGTTTATATTGATGTAATTTTCTAAAAAACCGTTAGATAAATGCAAAACTACTAAAAAAAAGTAATTTTGCAGTAACTTTGCAACTATTAAAAAACGTTAAATAAAAAATTCCATTTAGTAAATGACTGGAATTCATTAGTTACCTATTTCAAATAAAAGAACAGTTTAGTATGGATTCAATTAAAATAAGAGAGAAATTTCTGGAGTTTTTTATTTCTAAGCAACACAAGATAGTCCCTTCTGCACCTATGGTGATTAAGAACGATCCAACCCTTATGTTTACCAATGCAGGAATGAATCAATTTAAGGATATTTTTTTAGGAAATACTCCTCCAAAATATAAGCGAATAGCTGATACTCAGAAATGCCTGAGAGTTTCTGGCAAACATAATGATCTGGAAGAGGTGGGTCACGATACTTATCATCATACTATGTTCGAAATGTTGGGCAACTGGTCATTTGGTGATTATTTCAAAAAGGAAGCCATAGAATGGGCATGGGAACTATTGACTAAAGTCTACGAGATAGATCCTGAGAGTCTCTATGTGAGTGTTTTTGCCGGAGATGAAAAAGATGGTATGTCTAAGGATTTGGAAGCCTATAATATTTGGAAGGAAATAGTTCCTGAAGAAAGAATCATTCTGGGTTCAAAAAAGGATAATTTCTGGGAGATGGGAGACACAGGACCTTGCGGACCTTGCTCTGAGATACATGTGGATATTCGCTCTCAAGATGAAAAGAAAATTGTTAGAGGTGCTGATCTAGTAAATAAAGGAGATCCATTGGTAATCGAGATTTGGAATCTTGTTTTTATTGAGTTCAACCGCAAGGCAGATGGCAAACTGGAATTACTTCCTGCAAAACATGTTGATACAGGTATGGGTTTCGAAAGACTTTGTATGACTTTACAAGGGGTTAAATCGAACTACGACACTGATGTATTTCAACCTATAATTCAGCAAATTGCATTAATGGCTGGTTGTAAATACGGGACCAATACAAACAAGGATATTGCCATGCGGGTTATTGCTGATCATTTGCGTGCCATTTCATTTGCTATTGCCGACGGACAATTGCCATCGAATAATAAAGCCGGTTATGTAATCCGTCGTATTTTAAGAAGGGCAGTACGTTATGGTTATACTTTCCTGGGATTCAGAACTCCTTTTATTAACAGCCTGGTTCCTTTGCTTGCAAAGCAAATGGGTAGAACTTTTAACGAGTTGGAAGCACAAAATGAACTTATCATGAAAGTGGTTGCTGAAGAGGAAAATAGTTTCCTGAGAACGCTGGAGGTGGGAATTAATAAATTTGATAATTACACAGCTGCCAAAAACAAGATTATTGAAGGGCAATTTGCTTTCGAATTGTTTGATACTTATGGCTTCCCTATTGACCTTACGCAACTTATGGCCAAAGAAAAAGATCTGGATGTTGATATGGATGGATTCATGAAATGCATGGAGGAACAAAAGAACAGATCTCGTCAGGCCGCTGTTGTCGAAAAAGATGATTGGGTGATTGTAAATGATTCTACTAATGAAAGCGAATTCGTGGGTTATAATCAATATGAAATAACTACGGAAATTTTAAGATATCGAAAGATTAAAGCAAAAGATCAGGAACACTTTCAGGTAGTGCTTAAAGAAACCCCGTTCTATGCTGAATCAGGCGGGCAACTGGGGGATAAAGGACAATTGATCTTTAACAATGAAATAATTGATGTAACTGATACAAAAAAGGAGAATAACCTGATCATTCACATCACTAAAAAACTTCCTCGGGACTTAAGCGAATCCTTTTTGGCTAAAATTGATCTGAGGAAAAGACAATTGACAATGAATAACCATACAGCTACACATTTACTTCATAAAGCTTTAAAAGAAGTATTGGGGAACCATGTTGAGCAAAAAGGTTCTTTGGTTAGTAATGAAAGGTTACGCTTTGACTTTTCACATTTCTCTGCTGTAACCAATGAAGAATTGAAGAGAATTGAGAAATTGATTTTTGAGAAAATATCCGAAAATTTAAAGGTGATCACAGAATCAGACTCACCGGAAGAAGCTCAGAAAAAAGGTGCTATAGCTTTGTTTGGTGAGAAATATGGAGATAAGGTACGTGTAGTTACTATTGGAGATGGTTTTTCGAAAGAGTTATGTGGGGGAACTCACGTAAATAGCACTGGTCAAATAGGTTCATTTATTATTGTGGAGGAAACTGCAGTTGCATCAGGAGTCAGAAGAATAGAAGCCATCACCGGGGAAGTTGCATATAATTATATTCAGGAAAAATTCGTAACACCTCTGGAAGAAATTAAGTCCTTAATTAAGAAGCCTTATGTTGAATTGCCTTCCTATGTAAAGGCACTCATTGACCAAAATGCTGGTCTTAACAAGCAATTGGAAGAGTTCCAAAAAGAAAAGGCCTTAGCTTTTAAAGAAAGACTGATACAAAAAATTTCTCCTATAAATGGTGTCAATTTCATTGCTGAAAAAGTGGATATCGACGCTGCCTATGTGAAAGATCTTGCCTTTGCTATTCGAAATGAAGTAACAGATTTATTTTTAGTATTAGGTAATGTTTCGGACGACAAGGCTAATCTAACTTTGATGATTTCTGACAATCTGGTAGAAGAAATGAAGTGGAATGCTTCTCAAATAATTCGCGAACTGGCAAAAGAGATTCAAGGCGGGGGAGGAGGCCAAAACTACTTCGCAACAGCAGGTGGAAAAAAACCTGAAGGGTTGGAAAGCGCTTTTGAAAAAGCAAAAGAATTTGTTTCGGGGTCGCTTGAACAATAATTTTTTGTAATTTTAGTTATTATTCCGTTTGTCATACATCAGGACCTTATGAAAAAAATTCTTTTAGGTGTTTTCAGTATCATTTTTCTTCTTAACCATTTGATAGCTCAAGATGTAGGAATTGCTGAATGGAGATCGCATTTGCCTTATCGAAAATGCATTGCTACGGATATTTCCGGAAATATTGTGTATTGTGCTACTCCTTATAGTGTGTTTTATTATGATAAGACCGACCAGAGTGTAAATCGCTTGACAAAAGTAAACGGCCTCTCGGATGTCAATATAAACACCATTAGATACAGCGATCAATATAAAGTCCTAGTAATCGCATATTCCAATGCTAATATCGATTTGGTCTATGAGGACGGAATTGTTAATATTTCGGACATAAAGCGTAAGCCAATTTTTGGAAATAAGACAATCAATAACGTCACGATATATGGTAACACTGCTTATTTTTCATGCGGTTTCGGTATTGTTGCCCTTGATCTTAATAAAAAGGAGATTAGTGATACATATTACATCGGTACCAGTGGAAATGCCATTAATGTTCTTGATCTTAGTTGCGATGGAAATAAATTCTATGCCGCTACAGAAGCCGGTATTTATAAAGCTAACTATAGTGGGGTAAACCTTGCGAATTACTCAAACTGGATCAAGGATTCCCAATTGCCTCATCCAAATGCAACCTATAATGCCATAGCTTCTTTTCATAACAAGGTATTTGCAAACCTTTCAGTCAACATTTATGCACAGGATACACTTTACATGTATGATGGAAGCAATTGGCAAATTCTGGATTCAAATAATACCGATGATATCCACAGTATGAGGGTTAGCCAGGATCATTTACTCTTGTCTTACAATCAAAATGTAACTGTTTATAATGCTGATATTGTAAAGGAAGAGACAATATGGACCCTGAATCCAGGTACACCAAACCCTAACTGTGCGGTTTTAGACAACGACGGCAATTACTGGATTGCTGATAGTTGGTTAGGATTGGTACGCTATAAGGAATGGTCTTCTGAGCATATAACTCCAAATGGGCCAGGTAGTAACGATGTTTTTTCTATGGCTATTGCCGGAAGCGATTTATACGTGGCTCCAGGTGGAGTAAATACTTCATGGAACAATGTTTGGAATACCAGCGGGGTATTTTCATTTATTGGCAATAACTGGTATTCTTTAAAAGACCAGAACACGGCTGCCTTTGATACACTGTATGATATTGTGGCGGTAGCCATTGATCCTTCTGATAATAATCATGTTTTTGCCGGTTCTTATGCAAAGGGTCTTATTGAGATAAGGAGCGGTATTATTACCAATATTTATAATGAAACCAATTCAGGTCTTGAGCTGCCCTATAGCTTTTACCATTGGATGGGTATTAGTGGTCTTGCCTTTGATAAAGACAATAACCTTTGGGTGGTCAATGCTGCCTGCAATTCACTATTGAAAGTGCTAAAACCTGATGGTACATGGCTATCATACAACATGACGCCTTATCTGAATCAGACCAGAGCCTCAAGCATTATTATTGATCAAAACGGTCAAAAATGGGTGCGGCTAACCACTTCGCCCGGCATTCTTGTGTTCTCTGACAACGGAACCCTTACCAATTATTCGGATGATGTGAAACGGGTTTTGACGACCAGCGTTGGTAATGGTAATTTACCAAGTAACAATGTTCTTAGTATGGCCGAAGATTTGGATGGGAAGATTTGGGTAGGTACTGACAAAGGAGTGGCTGTTTTCTATAATCCTCAGAATGTTACTCAGGGAGGTAATTTTGACTCACAGGTAATAACCATTCTACAGGATAGCATAGCTCAGCATCTGCTCGAATTCGAATCGGTTACGGCCATTGCAGTTGATGGTTCAAATAAGAAATGGTTTGGTACGGAGAAAGCAGGCGTATTTTTAATGAGCGACGATGGGCAGAAAGAAATTCTGCATTTTACCGCCGAAAATAGTCCTTTACTATCCAATACTATTACCAGTATTGTGATCGACGATAAAACAGGCGAGGTGTTCTTTGGTACGGCCAACGGAATTGTATCATATAAATCCAATGCCACCAAGGGCGGTGAAGTGATCAACAATGTGTATGCTTATCCCAATCCCGTCAGGGAAGGATTTACCGGCTCAATTGGCATCAAGGGATTGGTAAAGAATTCTTCAGTAAAAATTACTGATGTTTCCGGCATTCTGGTTTGGGAAGCCAAATCGGAGGGGGGACAGGCCGTTTGGAACGGGAAGAATTTCAGCGGCGAAAAGATCAAAACCGGAGTTTATTTTGTGTTTTGCAGCAGCGAAGACGGAACCGACAAACTGGTCACCAAGATCATGGTCATTAATTGATGAGGCATAGATCATGCTTTGCAAAAGCCGTGCTATTGTTCTTAAAACCATAAAGTATTCCGAAACCAGTCTGGTAGTTAAAGCTTATACAGAGCAATTCGGCCTGAAATCTTTTTTGGTACGCGGGGTTCGTAAGAAGCATGCCAAAAACAGCTCCAATCTGTTTCAGCCACTCAATATCATAGAGGTTGTTTTTTCTGAAAAACAAAGCACTGCACTGATCATCCCCAAAGAGATATCACTGGGTTATACCTATCAATCTATACCTTTCGACCTATACAAAAGTTCGGTAATTCTGTTTATGAACGAGTTGATTTATCGATCGGTTCACGAAGAAGAAGCCAATAACGAACTTTTTCAGTTGCTGTATCATTTTTTGGTGCATATCGATAACACTCAGGAAAGAGTTGCCAACACCCATCTGGTTTTTTCTTTTCATCTGACCATGCATCTGGGCTTTTTTCCTCTCGGAAGTTTTTCGCCCGAAGAACCTTATTTCTTGCTTCGCGAAGGGGTTTTCAGCAAATATTCGCCCCATGATGAACTTTCGCTCAACCAGCAGGAATCTGAATTGTTGCATTTGCTGGTGAATGCCGAATTAGAAAACTGTCACGAGATAGAAATTTCGAATCAGGCCCGCAACCGCATGCTGGAGATCATAATTCTTTATTACCAGTTGCATCTGATCGGTTTTGGAGAAATTAAATCACTTGAGGTGTTGAACCAGGTTTTTCATTCCTAATGGCTTTTTAGTATTTTTGTTTAAACTTTTTCATCATGAAAACCTATGGATTTTATCTGGCAGGACAATTTGCCGATTCGGCCAACAAAATAAAGATCACCAATTCTTTTTCGGGAGAAGACTTTGCCGAAGTAAGTTTGGCTTCTGAGGCTGACCTCGATAAGGCAATAGTAGCAGCACAAAGCGTTGCCCGCGAAATTGCGGAGATGCCTTCGTGGTTGCGTTCCGAAATATTGCTGCATATTGTTCAACTGCTGACAGAGGAAAAGAATTCACTGGCAAGTATATTGTCGGCCGAAGCCTGCAAACCTTTGAAGCTGGCTTTGGCCGAAGTGGACAGGGCCATTCAGACCTTTATTGTGGCGGCAGAGGAAGCCAAAAGATTGCCCGGTGAATACATCAGCATTGATTGGACCCCTGCCGGCAATGGGAAAGAAGGTCTGGTAAAATATTTTCCTGTTGGCTTGGTGGCGGGCATTTCGCCCTTCAATTTTCCGCTCAACCTCGCAGTGCATAAGATTGCTCCCGCCATTGCTTCCGGATGTCCTATCATTCTGAAACCATCCTCTTCCACTCCATTATCCACGCTCGAACTGGCACGATTGATAGCTAAAACCAAGCTTCCGAAAGGCGCCATTTCTATACTTCCTATGGACCGAAAAACAGGCAATTTGCTGGTAACCGACGAGCGTTTCAAATTACTTACCTTCACGGGTTCGCCCGAAGTAGGTTGGAAAATGAAGGCAGATGCCGGAAAGAAAAAAGTGGTGCTCGAGTTGGGCGGAAATGCGGGCGTCATCGTCACGCCCTCGGCCGATATCAATAAGGCAGTGGATAAATGTGTGGCAGGCGGATTTTCCTATGCCGGTCAGGTTTGCATTCATACCCAGCGCATCTATGTTCACTCCTCTGTTTTCAAAGATTTTGCCCAAAGCTTTGTTGCGAAAGCCAAACTTCTGAAGTCGGGGCCATCTGAAGATTTGAATACAGACATATCCGCCATGATTGATGAAAAGAATGCCATCAGGGTCGAAAGTTGGGTGAAGGATGCCATTGCCGGCGGGGCGCAACTCTTGTGCGGAGGCAAACGCGACGGCGCTTTTTTCGAGCCTACGGTGCTCACAGCTACGCGTCATGATATGAATGTCTGCTGCAACGAAGTGTTCGGGCCGGTAGTGGTCATAGAGCTTTACTCAGATTTTAAAGAGGCTGTGGCCGAATTGAACAACAGCCGCTATGGATTGCAGGCAGGGGTTTTTACCGATAGTATCGCGGAGATGGATTACGCCTTCAATCACATAGAGGTGGGCGGATTAATGATCAATGACATCCCCACTTTCCGCATGGATCATATGCCCTATGGAGGTGTAAAAGATTCGGGTATGGGTCGCGAAGGCGTTAAATACGCCATCTTCGATATGCTCGAACCCCGCCTTATGGTGAAGGGCTGAGGATTTCAAATTATAGCAAATAAGGTAAGGCCTTTTCCAGTATCCTAAACCTTTGGAAGTTCCGAATAGAGTTCTTAAATTATTGCTTTTCTTAGAATTGCACTTGATGTAATTGCTTCCGAAGTTATGACTAGCTTAGTAACAATAACGGCTATGCTAATCTTGATAACGACAATGCTAGTCTTTATAACGACAATGCCAGTCTTTATTAAGGTAATGCTAGTCTTTATAATGACAATGCGATACTTAATTAAGGCAATGCTAGCCTTAATAACGATAATGCAATACTTAATAACGATTATGCTAGTCTTAATAACGATTGTGCAATACTCGATTAAGGTAATGCTAGCCTTTATAGAGATAATGCTATACTTAATTAAGATAATGCTAGCCGTTATAACGACTAATACAGGAATAACTTTTCAAAAGAAAACTCTTAACAATACTGGTTTATACCGCTAATTTAAAGTGATTTGTATTTTTTACTGTATCATCACCGAAGTCATTGACAGAGATCCCATCACAATATTATCGTTAAAAAAGGAAACTTCCTCATCTGCCTCTTGCAAAGCCAGAATATAAAGCAGGGGAAGATAATGCTCGGCTGTGGGAATAGCCATTTGCACTTCCTGGCCCAATTGCTGATAATCTATTACCGATGAATAGTCGCCGCTCACGATCAATTCCTTGATTTTTTCATTGGCGGTTTCGGCCCATTCGGAGGCACCCGGATTATGCCATTCCACCCTGCGCAGATTGTGTACAATATTGCCGCTGCCGATGATCAATACTCCTTCTTCTCTCAAAAAAGTCAATTCCTTACCCAGTGCATAATGAACCGATGGCGGGCTATTTCTATCCAGGCTTAGCTGAACCACAGGTATGTCGGCCTGCGGATACATACGGCAGAGTATGCTCCAGCAACCATGGTCCAATCCCCAGTTCAGATCAGGAGCGATTGGAATCTTACCCATCTTTCTTATGATCTCATTGGCCAGTTCACTATCGCCCGGCGCAGGATATTCGACATCGAAGAGTGACTGCGGAAATCCGCCGAAATCGTGTATGGTCTTGGGATGTGGCATGGCCGTAACGGCCGTCCCATAGGTTTCCCAATGCGCCGAAATGCACACTATGGCTTTGGGTTTAGGCAGGGTTTCGCCCAGTGATTTCCATTTGTCTGAAAACTCTGTATTCTCAATAGCATTCATGGGATTGCCGTGTCCGATGAACAGCGCGGGCATTCTTGCGTTTTCTGAGTTCATTTCGTTGGGGATGATGGTTTAATGGAATATTATTTTGTGCCCGGCCACGAATTTCCGGCCGTTTTTCAATAACAGGTAATACATTCCGCTGTTTAAATTTCCGCGTTCTATGGTAAATGATTGCGTAATAATATCAGGATAATCTTTCACCTTCTGCCCGAACATATCGTACAATTCGGCTGTAAAAGGCTCATTGCCCTGCATTTTTAGTGTAACCAAAGCCGATTCGAGAACAGGATTGGGCGAAACCGACACAATTCTGTCCATAGCCAGTTCATCAAATCCACTTCCCGGATCATAAGCGTTGATATCCAAATCGTCTATCATCCATCCGTCCTTATTCGTTTGCACCCCATCGCTGATAAAACGAAAACGCATCCACAGGGTATCCGGATAAGCATAATCTTTCACCGGCAACATCCACACCCATTGTAACTGGGTTTTCATCCAACCGAATTTGCCCGAAAACCCTTGTGCACCGTTAAAAAGTGTATCCTGAATCCCATACAGGTTTTCACAATTGAACCAGGTAAACGAGGCATAAGGAATGGTGTCAACGGCTATATTCTTCCAGGCCGAATCGCTGTTATATTTCACTTCTATGATGCCTCCGTCGTGCAGTGTATCCGTATTCATCTTGTGCCAAAACGAGATACAGGTGTTCGACATAAATAAGCCCGGAAACATATTCAAAGGAAATTCCAGCGTAAAATAAGAATCGTTGTTGATGGGATAGGGGTTCATGCTATCCGTAACCATAGCTTTGGGCAGGGAATGAGCCGAAGTGAAATATGTTTTACCGGGAGTTCCGTTTTGCCAGATATTGTTGTGATTTGAGGTGTCAATTTGCGTCATAGGGCAAAGAGTATCGAAATTACAGGACTGCTGAGCCTCAAGTCCCAGAAAGGTCATAATTCCAGAGCAATTATGCTGTTGAGCGAAAGCCTGAACCGAACTCATTAAAACCAAAAGTAGAATGATCTTTTTCATAAAGCTGAGTTTTATCAAATGTACAAAAAAAATTCTGAAATCTGCCATTGGAAATCTGAATTCTGAAATCTAAAATTTCAAATCAAAAATCTAGTGTGCTTCCAGCCAGTTGTTCCCCGAGCTGATCTCCACATCCATAGGCACACTTAATTTCACCGCCTGAGTCATGCCATCTTTAATGATAGGCAGCAGCATTTCCAGTTCAGGTTTGAAAACATCAAAAACCAACTCATCGTGCACCTGCATGATCATGCGGCTGCGGATTTCCATCGCAGACATCTGCCTGTAGATATTGATCATGGCTATTTTGATCATGTCGGCAGCCGAGCCCTGAATAGGAGCGTTGATGGCATTGCGTTCAGCATAGCCCCGCACTACCTGATTGCCCGAATTGATATCCCTCAGATACCTCCGTCGGCCCAGAATGGTTTCCACAAAACCATTCTGCCGGGCCGATTTTATGGTGTTTTCCATATAGCTCTTGATAGCGGGATATTTGATGAAATATTGTTCGATGATCTCAGCGGCTTCCTTACGGGGAATATTCAATCGTTCGGACAATCCGAAGGCAGAGATACCGTAAATGATACCGAAGTTCACGGTTTTGGCATTACGTCGTTTGTCTTTGTCAACCTCTTCCAGAGGAATATTGTAAACGCGGGCGGCGGTTGCCGTATGAATATCGATTCCCTGACGGAAATCTTCTATCATTTGGGTTTCGTTGCTGATAGAGGCAATGATGCGCAGTTCTATTTGCGAATAGTCGGCCGAAACCAGCACAAAATCTTCATTGCGGGGCACAAAGCTCTTGCGGATCTCGCGTCCTCTTTCGGTTCGCACCGGAATATTCTGCAGGTTGGGATTGTTAGAGCTCAATCGCCCTGTGGCTGCCACAGCCTGGTTATATGAAGTATGGATTCTCCCCGTTCGGGCATTGATCAGTTCGGGCAGGGTATCCACATAAGTGGATTTCAATTTGGTCAGCGAGCGATAATCCAGGATCTTTTCGATGATAGGATGTTTGTTGATCATTTTGGTCAGCACATCTTCGGCAGTCGAAAGCTGTTTGGTAGCCGTCTTTTTGGGATTGTCGATGATCTTCAGATGACCGTAAAGA
>CAZNRQ010000009.1:0-22658 GCA_964574845.1 uncultured Bacteroidales bacterium | reverse complement strand
ACTTAAATTTCCATTTAATATAGAAACCAAACAATAATTTAATAAAAACTAAAACCAAAACAAAATGAAAATGAAAAATTTACTTCTGGGAATCGCACTGGCTGCAATGGCTCAGGTAACATTCGGACAAATTGCGGGTACACCCCATGATATGTCAGGTCAAACATGGAACACAGGAACAACCAACAAACTTTGCGGAACCTGTCATGTACCACACAATTCAATGACAATTGCACAGGCACCATTATGGAGTCATGATACGACTACTGCTGCTTACACCATGTACACCAATGCCGTATCTTCTACTTTTAATGCTACTCCTGGAACCAGACCTGATGGAAATTCAAAACTGTGTCTGAGTTGTCATGATGGTACAGTTGCTTTGAATGATTTCATTGGTGCACAAGCCCCAGTCAGTGGAACTATTGGTGTTGAATATCCCGGTACTACTGCATTAGTTGGAACCAACCTTTCAAATGATCATCCTATTTCATTCACTTACGATGCTACTTTGGCAACAACCGATGGTGGTTTGTACAATCCTGTTACCAAATTGTCTGGATTAACACCAGCCGGTCATATTGATGATGATATGCTTTATGGTCATAAAATGCAATGTGCTTCATGCCATAATCCACACAACAATACTTTTACCAATTTCCAGAGAATGTCAAACAACTCCAGTGAGCTTTGTCTGACATGCCATAATAAATAATTTGGAGTTTATTGGTTTGATTAAAAAAAGGGTGTTCTGCACCCTTTTTTTTTAATCAGACATTAGATAATAAAAAGAAAACCATTCAACATAACAGGGACAAATACAAACGATACTCCATTTATTTAAGTTGTTTTTTCTTTTGCTATATTTGTGAAAATTCTGATTAAGAAATGAAAAGAAATCTAAAATATTACGTTTTGCTTTGCATTATCCCTATTATATTGGGTTCCTGCCAGAGAAATATAATTCCACAGGAATCGGTGATATATCCTTCTCCGCCTGACACTGCCAGAATACAGTTCCTCACTCGAATAGGAGGCTCTGAGGACGTGGTGAAGCAATCAAAAGTCTCTAAATTTATTGCCGGTGCCAATAAACCATTGCCTATTTTTAAACCTTATGGAGTGGCCATACACAAGAACCGCATCTTTGTTTGCGACAATGGTATAGCGGGATTAGAAATTATTGGGCTCGAAAAAAGGACCTTTAGTTATTTTACACCTAAGGGTAAAGGGCAACTTAAAAATCCTCTAAATTGTTATGTGGATGATAAGGACCAATTATATGTAGCTGATGGAGATCGTAAACAGGTGGTAATCTTTGACGACATGGGTCTTTATATTAATTGCTTCGGTGCAACCGAAAAATTTAAACCTACTGATGTCTTTGTCTATGGGAACAAAGTATGGGTGACAAACATTCTTAACAACAGGATTTATGTTTACGACAGAGATTCGGTCGGGAAACTACTGTTTACCTTTCCTGATTCTGCTCCTGGTAACGATGATTATCTGTATTCACCCGTAAACCTGTTTGTGCAGAATGACAAGGTCTATGTATCCGATCTGGGTGGTTTTACGGTAAAAGTATTCGATCTGGACGGGAAATATCTTCAAACCATTGGAAGCTATGGCAATAAACCGGGTCAGTTTGCCCGAAACAAAGGAATTGCAGTAGATAAGGACGGTAATATCTATGTGGTAGATGCCAGTTTTGAAAATGCACAAATATTTAATAAAGAAGGAAAATTACTAATGAATTTCGGCGGGGGAGCAGAAGGCCCGGGTCGTATGTGGCTTCCAGCAAAGATCACCATCGATTATAATAATCTCGAATATTTCAAAAAATACGTCGACCCGGCTTATAATCTAAAATACTTATTGCTGGTGACAAATCAATATGGCTCCGATAAGGTTTCGGTGTATGGGGCCATAGAACCGAATCGGAATTACAAACCCGGAAACAGTCAAAATAATAAAGGATCGAAAAAGAAAAAGGATCAACCCTGATCACAATACTTATAAAACCAGCAGATAAGAATGCTTAAGACGCGAAGAAAACACACCTCTTTATTTTTATTGATTGCAGTTCTGGCAATCTTTGCAGGTTGTTCGACGCAAAATCATTACAAGGCCCTCTCGTTCTTCTTTGATGGTGTTCCCCAAATTTCTTATGCTGATTCCGCTGTAAAAACAATTAAAAAAAACAGTAGCGATACCACTAATAAAACCCTTGCCGTTAATAAATCGGTAGGATCAAATTGCGTTATTCATCCTCCATTCAGAGATAGAAATTGTGATGTTTGTCATGATAAAAATGCTGTAGGCATTACCAATGCTCCATTGCAGAAGATATGCTATCAGTGTCATGATGATTTTGCAAAGAAATATACCTTTCTTCACGGGCCTATTGCGAGCGGTTATTGTGTTGGATGCCACAACCCTCATAGTTCTGAACTGCCTAAACTTCATAAGCGCAAGGCACAGGATCTTTGTCTTTATTGCCATGACATAAAAGCGGTATTAAAGAACGAAGTGCATACCGATATTGGCGAAACAAACTGCACAGAATGTCATAACCCTCATGGAGGAAGCGAAAGATATTTTTTAAAATAAATACAGATTTGAGAATAATTGTTGTTATAGTATGTTTTTGGTTAATCGCGATGGACGGATTCGCTCAGAGTCAATACAGCTCACGACACAACAACATTTCTTTGTATGATGGTTATAATGACGGGCGATCTAGGACGAGATTCTGGGGACTAACCCACTATGGAGGTGAATTATACTTAAAAGGAAACTACCGGAATCAGACCACATGGAGAGGCGATACCAAGGACAACCAACAATCGATATGGATTTCTGGAGGCTTAAAAGCTAAAGCAGGATGCTATTTTTGGAACCCGGATTTCATGACTTTGGATGTTGATGCAGAATATAGCCCTGAATCGCATCAGGAAAAATTTCTTGTTGTGCCAGATCTTGGTGAAGTGAACACATTGAAGAACCTTGATGTTCGGGCGGTTTTTCTTAACAACAAGCCCATTAGCTTCGGAGGGAACATTACTTTAAACGAAAACTATAGCAACCGCGAAAATCTTTCTGATATCAGATCGCGTAGCAAAAGCTATGGAGCTTTCATGAACATCAACAATAAATTCGCACCTATATCGGTTAATTATGAAGAAGGAAAATGGTATCAGAAAGAAATACAGACAGGCCGTATCTTCAATGTGAAACAAAGCGAGCTGCGTAGTCGTGTGGAAACTTCCTTTTCGAAATGGGATAAACACGAACTCACTTATTCACACTCGACATTTATGAGGGAAGATTTTGAGAGCACGAAAAGAAAAAGTATTTCAGATCAGTTTGTACTTAACAACGATATTCATTTTGACAAGAATCGGCATTACCGCCTCAATTTCATAACATCAGCATTCGATCGCAAATTGAATACGAATTATACCCGTATCAGCACTATGGAAAACTTTACGGCCGAAATGCCTAAACAGTTCCGCCTGACAGCCTCTTATGCCTTTTATCATATTGCTCAGGAATCTCAAAAACTTGATCAGCACAATGTCAATTTGGTTTTAGGACATAAACTATATCATAGCCTGAACACGGATATTTTTGGCGGATATATTCATTCGGACCAAAGCTATTATAAAGGTAACGACAGCAAACTGGGTTTCGACATTCGTTATAATAAAAAGATTCCGCTGAAAGGCTCGCTCAGCTTGTCTTATAAATTCACCTGGAACCATCGTGAAAGAGAAAGTTCGTCGGTGAGCCAGAATGTCTTTAACGAAGAATACACATTGGTCGATGGGACAATTACCCTACTCGAAAAGCCCTTTATAGATATAACCACACTGGTGGTTACGGATGTTACCGGAACTATAGTTTATCAGCGCGATATAGATTATGTGCTGTTGACTCAAGGTAACTATTTCGAAATACAGCGCATACCCGGAGGTCAAATTGCCAATAATGCTGCGGTTTATATTAGTTATACTTATGTACAGCCCGGTTTGTATCGTTACGATGCCGCCAATCATAACTTCAATGCGAGGCTATCCTTCTTCAATAACATTGTAGAGTTGTATTATACTTATGCCGGTCAGAACTATCTGAAGCTGATGCAAACCGAATTCCTGCAATTAAACACATTTACACAAAACCTTTGCGGCATCAGGCTAAACTATAAGTTTGCCAGCGCCGGGGTTGAATACGACAATTATAAAAGCAACATCATTCCTTATTATTCGCTGGGCTATTTTGTTCAATTGCAGGGGCGCTTTCTGAAACATTTCGACGGTTCGCTCAACGGAAGTATGCGTTACATGACGCTGACAGACGAAAACATCAATGAAAATTCAGCCAATGTTTCCGCCATGCTGGCTTATAATATTAAATCGCGCACACGTATTAGCCTTCAGGGAAGCTATATGCATCAGGATTATCAGAACATTAAGCTCAATCTGATTATGGCGGGTTTGGATGTGACTACTTCCATCCGTAAAATATTTATCACCCTTGGTGTGCAAATGTACAAACGCAATTATCTGAATGAAAAGATTATTTATAACGGAGGCTATGTGCAGATAGCACGTAGATTTTAATTAATAACAACGGGCATGAACTCAATACAATTATTCCTTTTGATCTGGTTTTATGGCCTGGGCCTGGGCAGCCCGCAACGCAGTGCTCCCAAGACCGAATGTCTGGACTGTCACAAGCCCTTGATATCACAAACCGTGATGCATGCTGTTGCCGAAAGCTGCGACAACTGTCATACCAGCAATGGGAAAGAGCATCCTCAGAAAGGTGTTGCCGGCTTTACTTTTACAGAAGCTGTTCCGGCTATGTGCTATACCTGTCACGACAAAGTACTTTCGGATGTGCAGAAATCTAAAGACCTACATGGAGCCATCTTAACAAAAAGATCTTGCGTAGCCTGCCATTCACCTCATTCGTCGGCACAGGAAAAACTCTTGGTGGCGCAGGATAAAGATCTTTGTTTGGGATGCCATAACCGTATCATTGCCACTGACAGCACCCACACCGACAATATCAAACAATTGCTGGATAAGAGCCAATATGTGCACGGAGCCATTGAAGGCGGAGGGTGTCTGGCTTGCCACAGTCCTCATGCTTCCAATAATTTTGCATTGCTCAGGGATGTTTTTCCACAAAGCATTTATGCCGAAGGCAAACCCGAGAACTATGCTCTTTGCTTTTCCTGTCACGACAACCAGTTGATGTCTACAGAAAATACCACAACGGCAACGCAGTTTCGCGATGGAAATCACAACCTTCATTACCTGCATCTCCACGGCATAAAAGGGCGTAGTTGCACCTTATGCCATAATGTACATGCTTCGGCAAACCCTCATTTGATCAATGATGTTACTGTTTTCGGGAAATGGGAAATGCCAATACGCTATAAGCCCCTGGAGAAAGGCGGCTCGTGCTACCCGGGATGCCATGGAGAGAAGAGTTATAGCTACGGTAATTGAGGATGGTTTGAAGTAATGCCACATAATTTCTGGTATAATGCATTAAATAAAAAAGAGTGATGACCTGCCATATTCAGCTCAATGTGGTTTTACTTATCTCAGTAAATGTGAGTAGAGTAGTTGTTTTTATAAGAGGCCTATAGGAAATAAGCTTTGATAATTTCAAAGGCATATCAATCCAAGATTAAAGTGCTGAAGATGTGTAATATTTATTTGGAAAATTATCACTTAACCCATTTCAGAGATACTTTGTTACATTGTAAGCGTACTTTATGATAAAGTATAGAGAAGTTATAGCATTGTACGCATACTTTATGATAAAGTACAGCGAAGTTGTAGTAAAGTACGCTAACTTTATAGTAAAATACAGAGAAGTTGTTGAATAGTTCGCATACTTTACAATAAAGTAGAGAGAAGTTATCGCATAGTATGCTAACTTTATGGAATAGTACGCATACTATATGATAAGATAGAGATACAATGTGATAGAGTTATAAGGAATTGAAAACAACCCAATGTAAAACGCTTTTGATAAGCATTTTAACATATTTTGTGAGCAAGCTCCAATACAAAACCATTCATTCCATTGGTTTCCCTTGAGTTGGACTATTTGTCGATAAAGTCACACACAAAATCTAAAATCTCACTTCTTCCCGTTCAGTTTCTTTCTAACCTCAAGCCATAGCAACAGGCCTTGCATCATACGTTCCTGCATGGGTTTGCTCGTATCTGCTTTGGCTTCGTTCATCAGAACCTTATTAACAGAATACTGGAAACTACCCTTTTCGGTATTATAAACCAGCATTGGATTTACCAGACTTTGCTTACTGTTCTTAACGGTCATGATGTATTCCTTCTCGTTCATATACATCAGAGTAAGGTAATAGCTTCCTTTCAGTTCGTCTTTTGATTTCACCTGAAACAAACCACCATAAGCTGTTTTCTTGGGTCCGCAAACCATTGAGGTTTCCCCCTGCTCGAATTTCTTTACACTTACTGTATATCCGTCCTTAGCTAGCTTCTGTGCCATAAGCGGCACAGAGAAAAGCAAGGTAAGCAATAATAACATTAACAGGTGGAAACGTTTCAATTCCTGATAAATTTGAAAAAACATAACTGCTGAATTAGCAGCCAATAAAGGTCTATTTAATCGTTGCGTCTTCTACAATTACCTTATAAAAATAGCCTGCTCCGAAATCTTTATCCAGTGCCACTTTTCCTTCAATGGTAACCACATCGCCTACTTTTGCAGTAGCTGAAGATGTAACTGTAAGGTCGAAATCGCCTTTACTGTCCGTTCCATCCTGAATGTGTATCCAGTTCTTGCCCATGATCTCAGGACTGAATTTAACTACCTTGCCTTTTATTTTAACGGATTTGCCCGAATACTGATCTTTTTTCGAGAACAAATCGGCAATAGTGATACCTCCGCTGGCAGGGGTAACTTTTACTTCCTGTTTTTCAATCTGTGGTTTCACACCTTGAGCAGCGCCCTGGTTGCCCATTCCACCTTGGTTGCCCATACCACCCTGATTATCCATACCGCCCATCTGTCCGTGACCGGGAATCTGTTGGGTACTGGCTTTCATTTCAGGGTCGGTGCTGAGTTCATTAATGAAATAAACCGTAGGGAAATCGCGATTCAGCTCTTTGCTATGGAAATTGGTCATTTCCATGCCATCTTTGTAATAATAAGTTTTTCCTACTTCGGCTTGCATAGCAGTAACCGCCAACCATAATTCAGCATCACCTTCTTTTACTTTCAGGTAGGTATACTGTCCTGCTTGAATCACTTCCTGCACTACAGCAGTGTGGATACCATTCTTAACTCCGTTTCCTGAATTCTGACCCGACTGGCAGGCAGTCAGAAAAAATAGAACCCCTATCAGGCTCATAATAATTCTCATAATGTATGTTTTAAAAGTTTAGTAAATTCTAACTGCAAAATTAATGATAATAATTGATATTAATTGCACTTACTTCACTCTGGTGAGGCAGATAAATGTCATGTTATCTATGATAAAAGTCCCCAATTGTATGGCTTTTATCGTCATTTTTTCTTTATTTTTGTACATTATACCTCATTTTATCGGCTTTTTACAGAAACACAGCATGAGGGTGATTTATATCAGTTTGACTTAGGCCGTATAGAATGACAGTTTTAGTACATTTGAAAATAATTAAGAACAAACCGTTAACTGCATGTTGAGATACTTTTTACGTCTTTCTGTCTGCCTCATACTTTCCTTGATTGTTGCTGTTCCAATTATTGCCCAGACCCTGCCCACTGATTTTGTTCATGAAAGCAGCATAAGCAGCGGTCTAAATGCCCCCTCCCGTATGGCCATCAGCAACAGTGGTGTGGTTTATGTAGCTGACGCTTATGTCAAGGTGATAAAAAAATATGATGCTAACGGGAACTTTTTAGGGATACTTCCCTTTGCAGGCGTTCCTTCGTCCATTGCCATTAGTGACAACAATAACATTTTTATTGGTGATGCGGATAACAGCAACATAACCCGAATTGCTTCTGACGGCAGTGTTTCGGTAATTTATTCCTCATTGATATTTCCTTCCGATATGGTAACAGGATCTGATAATCTTTTGTATGTAGTCGATGGGATTTCTAAAAAGGTTTTGGTCATGGATTTTGCCGGCAATATGATCCGCACCATTGGGTCAGGAGTTTTGTTGGCCCCCCGTTGTATTGCATTCGATAGGCAGAATCACAGGATCATCGTTACGGAACATGGAGGCGTTGGAACCGGGACCAACCTGCATGCAGAGATTAGGATATTTGGATTGACAGGAAACCTTATCACCACCTTTGGAGGCTATGGTAATGCTGCCGGAAAGTTCTACAGGATTCAGGGAATTACGGTGGGTCGTTGCGGAAATATTTATGTTTGTGACAATTTCCAGGGAATGATCAGTGTGTTCAATTCCAACGGGACCTATATCACCCGTTTCGGACAGTTTGGCGATCAGTTGGGCGAACTCAACTCGCCCTTGGATATTGACTTTGATTCCCAACAAAAACTTTGGGTTAGTTCGATGAACAACGGGGCGTTGGAGGTTTATAGTATTACCGATCTTTTACCAACAGCCACCATTCCCAGTACAAGTCAAGCCATTTGTCCAGGAGGTTTCGCCGATATACCGGTCAGTTTCACAGGTACGCCCCCTTTCACTTTTACCTATACAGTGAATGGACTCAATCCTGTTACAATTACCAATACACATAACAATCCTTATCTGCTCAGCACATCTGTACCCGGCACATATAATGTTACCGCTTTGTCAGATACTATCTCCTCGGCAAGCTGTCTGACCGGCACCACCGATATTGTTTTGAATTCTGCTCCTACGGCAACCTTTGCCACAACATATGCCAGCATTTGCTCGGGAACAACTATTGATATTCCAGTGAACTTCACCGGGAGCAAGCCATACAGTTTCACTTATAACATTGATGGAGTAAATCCTGTCAACGTAAATAATATTTATTCCGACAGCTATTCTATTCATGCTTCTGTTGCTGGGACTTATACCCTTACTTCATTAAGCGGAGGTGGATGTCCCGGAAGCAGCATTACCGGAAATACTGTAATAGCTATGAATCCTTCTCCCACTGCTACAATCAGTAATAGTACGACTTCCATCTGTTCGGGCCAGAGTATTGACATTCCGGTTCTTTTAAGCGGCACGCCACCCTGGTCGTTTACCTATAGCATAGACGGCCAAAACCCTGTTATCGTAAGTAATATTCTTGACAGTAACTATCTTCTCGGTGTTGCTGCTTCAGGAAATTATCAGTTAACTTCCATTTCCGATGCTTTGTGTTCTTCAGGAACATTTGCTGGAGAAGTAGAAGTGAATATCAATCCGGAACCCACTGCTGCCATCGTAAGCAATAACATTTCGGTTTGTAATGGTGAATCCGCCCAGATCGATGTCAATTTTACCGGGAACGGGCCATGGAATTTTAGTGTTAGCCGGGATGGGCTTGACACCATTACTTTAACAGGAATCACAACCAGCAGCTTCTCCTTTCCGGTTTTTCAGGCAGGGTCTTACGAACTGATCTCGGTAACAGCTTCTGATTGTCATGGCACGGTTGTTCCTGGAAATATGATTGTTTCAGTAAATCCAAAGCCCACAGCCTTCATTCCTGATGGAAATATCTGGATTTGTGCAGGAGAAAGCACTGATATACCCGTTTCCCTAACCGGCACAGGACCATGGAATCTAAGCTATACAAAAGATGGAGCAAATTCCATCACAGTTAATAATATTACAACCTCTCCTTTCATGATGAATGTTTCTGATTCAGGAGTTTATGAAATATCCTCACTTTCAGATGCGGCCTGCAGTGGTTCTACTATGGGTGGAAGTGCGGTTGTGCATATTGCACCTCTTCCATCAGCAATTATCAGCAGCGGCAATGTGAACATTTGTTCAGGACAGTCGGGGCACGTTTTGGTTGACCTTGCAGGGACACAACCATTCTCATTGGAATATACTGTTAATGGTACCAACCCGGTTACTGTGAACAATATTAATAATAATACTTTTACCATTGAGGCGATCCAGTCGGGATTGTATGAGATTACAAGCGTGATCGGACATTCTTGTGCTAGTATGAATTTCAGTGGAACTGCTCAGGTTAATATACTTCCATTACCTATTGTCAATTTGGGAAACGATGCTGATATCTGTGAAGGAAGTTCTATAATTTTGGATGCAGGTGGGCCATTTGTAAATTATAATTGGAGCAACTACTCAACCACTCAAACTATAACCGTGACCGCGAACGGAACATATAGTGTAAGTGTCACAGATGCCAACGGATGTGCAAATTATGACACACTAACCGTAACTTCTCATCCTGCACCTTATGGCAGCTTTGGATATTCCATTAATAATTTTGATATTACTTTCACCAATACCTCCGTGAATGCCAATTCCTGGCTCTGGAATTTCGGCGACGGACAAACAAGTAGCCTTTCCAATCCAATACATTCCTACGCTTCATCAGGTATTTATTATGTGAGCCTTACGGTTTCAAATCCCTACTGTGGTCAAGTGACAGTAATTGATACAATCAACCTTCAACTAACCGGAATTGCCGATAACATAACGGCAAGTAGTATTTCTATTTATCCCAATCCCACAAATGGCATCGCCATTTTAGAAATCAGCAATCCAGGAATGAAATACCTGTATATGGAGATATTTAGTTTGACCGGGCAACTTATTTATTCCGACCATTTCAGTTCTGCATTTATAAAGAAATCTATTAACCTTTCGGGCCTTGCAAATGGTGTTTACACAGTTAGGCTGTCCTCACAATATGATGTTAAAACAGAAAAACTCATATTGGTAAGATAATTGGGTTTTAACAAACAATAGGGATCTATGAAAAGATACTCATACTACACCAAAGATATATCAGCGAAAAAGTCTTATAAATTCTTTATGAGGGTCATTTTTGCTTTCGTTCTAATTTTAATAGCAGGTAAAAACATATCCTTTGCTCAAATAACTCAACCTACAGCCTGGACAAAGGCTTATGATGGTACTGCTAATATAATGACAGGTGTTTCGGTACCGATTGCGGCTGGTTCAAATCGTATTTTAATTGTTGGAATTTCACATACTTTGAATGGATCTGCAACCCAAGCAGACCCAACTACAATAACTTATGGTGGTGTAACATTAACATTGGCAACTACCAATGGGGCTACAAGCGGAAGAATGCACACCTGGTTTTATTATTTGAAAGATAACGCAGTTATGGACGGGAGCTCACAACCCTTGAATGTTACTTTGCCAGGAACAACACATTTGAATGTTACCGTGTGGTATTCAGTTTTTGCAAATGTTGACCAGTCCCCTGTTTCTTATACGGTTGGTAATGGTATAAATAACTCATCCGGGAGCGGACCGGCGCAGTTAAGTGCTGCAATGGCTGTTAATGCTAACCAACAAGCGATATACATGTCCTGTGTCTATAGTAATACTACGACCGCACCTGGCTATACAAAAAATGCAAACTGGACAATCATGGGGACTAATAGTGGAACAAATAATGTTTCATGGAAATATGATTTGGCAAATCGAGCTATCCCAGGAGCCAATACTACTGATAATGCTGCGACTTCTGCTATAACACCTGCAAGCCAGATACGATATGCAATTTCTGCAATGAGTTTGCCGGCCATAGTTGGCACACCAGTTTTAACTTTATCAAATCCTACTACTTCCATTGGTGCGGCATCAGTTTGTGCTTCTTCACTTAAGGTTCCTGTTCATGCTTTTAATATTACTGGTAGTGTTACTGCGGGGACATTAACTAATTTTCAATTTACAACAACAGGCACTTATGTCGCCGGCGACATTACTAATTTCAAAATATGGTGGAATAGCACCAATAATATTGGCACTGCTACTACACTTGCTACAAATTCAACACCAGCAGGACCAGGTGTCCAAACCTTTTCAGCTTTTTCTTTGAATATCCCCAGCGGGTCAACCTATTATTTCTGGATCACGGCAGATATTGCTGCTTCAGCAGTAACTGGACATACGCTGACCGTAAGTGGTTCAAATAGTCCCGATATGACAACCACAGCAACAAAATCCGGTGGCCCTACTGCTGCGAGTGGAGTGCAGACCTTAAATTCGGCACCAACAATAGTTACTGTCACCGGCGGGGGGACCTATTGTGGCGGTACTACTACATTAAATGCATCCGGTGGGACAGGAGGAACTATTTACTGGCAAGGGACGACGCCAAATGGGACCTCCACTTTGACCCCTTCCGTAAGCCAAACTATCTCAGCCAGCGGTACATATTATTTCAGGGCTTATGATGGAACAACATGTTGGGGACCTGATGGGAGTGCCCTTGTTACAATTACTACTGTTCCTACCACTGTTACTGTCAGTGGAGGAGGTACTTTTTGCGGAAGTACAACATTAACTGCCAATGGTGGAACGGGGGGGACGATATATTGGCAGAATACAACCAGTGGCGGAACTTCAACAGCAACACCATCAAGCAGTCAGGTAGTGTCCGCTAGCGGCACTTACTATTTCAGGGCATTAAACGGAACTTGCTGGGGGCCGGAAGGAAGTGCAACAGTGGTAATTAATACACTTCCAACTGCCGTTACTGTGACAGGCGGGGGTACTTTTTGCAGTGTCCCTAATGTAACATTAAATGCGAGTGGAGGAACGGGAGGTACCATTTACTGGCAAAATACAACCACCAATGGAACTTCAACTGCTACACCATCGATTTCTCAAACTGTCAGCTCCTCAGGAACTTATTATTTCAGGGCCCAGACTGCAGCTGGTTGCTGGGGAACCCAAGGAAGTGCAACCGTTACCATGGGAACAACTCCGACAGCAGTTACCGTCTCAGGTGGCGGAACATTTTGTGGTACTTCAGCCACCCTAACAGCCTCCGGTGGTGTCGGGGGAACTATGTACTGGCAAAATACAACCAGCAACGGGACCTCAACAGCCTCTCCGTCATCATCGCAAACAGTTGTTGCCAGCGGAACCTATTATTTCAGGGCGCTAAATGGAACTTGCTGGAGTACACAGGGCAGCGCAACAGTTACCATAAATCCGGTGCCTACTATAACACTTGGAACTAATCCGTCTGTTTGTTCGGGAACAACCTCAACAAACCTGACTTATAGTGCCACTGCCGGAACCCCCAATCAATATAGTATAGTTTATGATGCTGCAGCGCTAGCACAAGGATTTGTCAATGTTACCAATGCAGCTCTTCCTTTAAGTCCGATTGCATTACTTGTTCCGGCTAGTGCCGCAGCTGGAATCTATAATCTTACTGTAACAGTAAGAAACAGTACCACTGGGTGTGTGAGCAACAATTATGCAAAGACAGTAACCATTATTGCTATTCCGGCAACACCAGGCATAATCTCAGGCTCAACCAATCCTGCCCCAGGGACTACTGGGTTAGTATATAGCATATCTCCGGTTTCAGGAGCTACATCCTATATCTGGTCAGTTCCAACAGGATGGACCATTACTGCGGGAGGGGGAAGTACGTCAATCACTGTTACTTCAGGTGTTGGAGGACAAAACGGAAATATTACGGTACAGGCAACAAATTCCTGCAGCACTTCTGCTGCTTCCAGCTTATCCGTTGCAGTAGCTGTTCCCCACAATAATTGCAATCAGTGCCATATCAATCACAATTCTTATGGAACAGCACTTGCCATTGTAAGCGGAAATGCCAATTTATGCATCAGTTGTCATAACACCAGTGGTACAGCCTCAGCCAATCCTTTTAGTAACGCCATGAAAGCAGTTCCTGGTACTAGTGGGACATCCCATACATGGGATGCTACTGCTGTAAATTACAAGGATGGGGCCAATCTTCCAACTGATGCAGGAATGCTTGCGCGTATGGATGGTGGAAAAATTCTATGCTCGACCTGCCATAATCAGCATTCCAACACCTTTTCACCATTCCTGAGAGTATCAAATGATGGAGATGCTATGTGTAAGCAGTGTCATTCTGTTCGTAACGTGGGTCGATATATTGATAACCCCTCAGTGAACATAGGAAGCCACCCGGTTGGTGTTACTTATAATGGATTGGATGCGCGTTTTTTGTCGACACCTTCCTCATCGACACCTTTGGTAAATGCTAAAGTTGAGTGTTCCAGTTGCCACAAGACCCATTATGCTGCATCATCGGATGGGTATGCCCTTCGTATGACTTATACCGATGCTATTTGCAAAAGTTGTCATGTTTGGAAATCCTCCAGAAGAAGTCTAGATCATGAAGGTATGGGCTGTATTACCTGTCATATAGCCCACAAAGCGGGAAATACAAATATTATGCTGGTACGCGATACCATTAGCACACCCAACAGTGGGTTTAAAGCAGTTGTTTTTTCGGCTAATTCGTCTGCATCAAATTATGCCGATGCCACTTCCCCATTCAATGGAGTTTGTGAAGCATGTCATACCTTAACAAGCCATTATACTAATAACTCAGGAGGTACAAGTGATGCTCGTCATGTTCCGGCCACACAAAAATGCACCACTTGTCACCCTCATGATGATGCTTTTTATCCACAAACTAATTGTTTGGACTGTCATAAAAATGTTGTGGGAACAAGAAGGCAAATCGTGGATGCCAACGGTGATGGTTCAGGTACAGGAGGCGATTTTAAACGTACATCGCATCATGTTACAGGTTCTGTGCCAAATGTATCGGATTGTATACTTTGCCATTATATGGGCGACCACAAAAGCGGAACAGTGAAGTTAATGGATCCGGATTTGGGATATTTAAACGTTATTACCTATAATCCTGCCGACAAATCAACTCTAGAGCCCTTCTGTATAAAATGTCATGATGCCGATGGGGCAGGAGGAGATCAGACACCATTTTCAGATAATGTTACTGTTCCTGTAATAGATCAGACCATGTGGAATGCCTCTGCCCATAAAGGCAATGCAAATACCAATACCTGTCTGAGTTGTCATGATAACGGTCATGGTTCAAATAAAAGCACTTTAATAGGTCCTGCTGATTATACAGGCCCAGGAACCGGAACCGACCTTATGAATGAAGAAGAAGGTTTCTGTCTTGGATGCCATGGTGGGACTGGGGTAGCTTCTGTTAAAGTACATCTAGCTTTCAGTAGCTATACTAACACTGCAACCAGATTCTTTAAACATGACCCTACGGCTACGTATCGAAAACATAATAACGGTGAAAATACAGGCGCAGCATTTGGAGGAACTAACCGACATGTGGAATGTGTTGATTGTCATAATCCGCATGGAGCAAAGGCCTATGCTGCTACTACAGCACCGACAATTTACAACGAATTGATAGGTGCTTCAGGGGTGACTCCCGCTTATGCCGGAATAGGAGCACCTACAGGGTTTACTTTTAATAAGAATACTACCTATGAATATGAGGTTTGCTATAAGTGTCATTCCAGTTATACTACTCTTCCAACTTATTTACCTGATGGTATTATTAACGGAACCACACCTACCTACCAGACTGATGGATTAAGAAAATTGACTACATCTACAAATTCACAGGTGCCGGATTGGCGTGATATGGCGAGGGTATTTAATCCTGCTAATCTTGGATACCATCCTGTAATGGCAGCCGGAAAGAACACAACTTTAAACGTAAATACGTTGCAAACTGGGTGGACTGCCTCATCAAGGATGTATTGTACCAGCTGTCATGATAATAATAACAATGGAGCAGGCTATGGAAGAGGGCCTCACGGCTCATCTAACCTTCACATTCTTGATGGTACAACAAATTATACTACGGCTCATGGTGCAGCTCCTACACAAACAATGAATTGCATAAATTGCCATAAGGTCACTTCTTACATAACAAGTAACACCAACTCAGGATTTGGGTATCATACAACTCATTATTCTCAAAATGCGACTTGTTATTTATGTCATAATTCTCATGGTGGTGAAATCATTCACATGATCAACTTTAGTCGAAATGAGAATGTTTCTTGTATTACAGCCATGACAGGAACTTCTCAAACAGCATTTACACATGCTACGGGAGGTTATAACAAATCCAATTGCCTGATAACTTGTCATACAGAGGTGCACAATTAATAGAATCTTTTATGCTTAAATTTGTAAAGTAAAATTTAATAGCTCTGTAAATTAGTATAGGTAATTACTTTTTCCCATAAGTTCTCCTAATTTGTGTAACGCAATTTTATTTATCTTTGCGCTCTGTTTTAGGTCCCGTAGTTCAACGCCTGCCTGCCGCAGGCAGGGATAGAACGGAAGTTTCAATGCTCTAAAAATGATATTTGTTTACGCCATCTACAGTTTAGAAAATAATCGAATTTACGTTGGACAAACAGAGAATATTGAAAAACGACTAAAAGAACACAATAGCGGGCAAACAAGATCAACCAGACCTTACATCCCTTGGGAACTTTCTATCAGGAACATTGCGAGAACAGAGCTGATGCCCGCCTAAGAGAAATTTATTTAAAACACGGCATTGGAAAAGACAAATTAAAGTTACTTTTGCAGAATAAAATATAAAACCGGCCCCGTAGTTCAACGGATAGAACGGAAGTTTCCTAAACTTTAAATACAGGTTCGATTCCTGTCGGGGCTACCAATTAATTACTCCTTTACATACCATGTCTATTCAGGTTCATCAGATCACAAAGAATTACGGCAAACAAAAAGCCCTTGACAACGTTTCTTTCAACATTAAGAATGGCGAAATCGTTGGGCTTTTGGGCCCTAATGGTGCTGGTAAATCAACCCTGATGAAGATTTTGAGTTGTTTTATACCACAAACTTCGGGTGAAGCAAAAGTTTGTGATTTCGACGTTCTGGAACAATCCATAGAAGTGCGCAAAAAGGTAGGCTATCTGCCCGAAAACAATCCTTTATATCTCGAAATGTATGTAAGAGAGTTCCTGCTCTTCATTGCCGGAATTCATAAACTCGGCGACAAACGTAAAAGCAGGGTGGACGAAATGATTGAAATGACGGGGCTTCAGGATGAACAATCGAAGAAAATTGGAGCACTCTCTAAAGGTTATCGTCAAAGGGTTGGGTTGGCTCAGGCCATGATGCATGCTCCGCAAGTATTGATACTCGATGAGCCCACCTCCGGATTGGATCCCAACCAGATCATTGAGATCCGCAATCTGATCAAAGCCATAGGAAAAGAAAAAACGGTCATGCTTTCCACGCATATCATGCAGGAAGTGGAAGCTGTCTGTAGCCGCGCAATTATTATCAACAAAGGAAAGATAGTGGCAGATGACCTTACTGATAATCTTCACTTGTTGCTGGTGAATAAAAATATAGTCACTGTTGAATTCGACAAAACCGTTACCTCAAGCTTGCTGAAAGAGATCAACGGAATTGTAAATGCCAAAAACCGAAAAGGCAATATCTGGGAATTACAGTCCAATACCAAGGATGATGTTCGTTCGAACATTTTCAATTTTGCCGTACAGAACAAACTCACCGTGCTCTCTATGAATAAGGAGGATAACAGCATGGAAGACGTGTTTCATCAGCTTACCAAAGAATAATATTTCCCGGTTAAATTTTTTTCCTTACTTTTGCACTTTATTAGTGGAAAAATTTGATTGATTGCAACCACAGGAAAAAATGCTAAAGCAATGCTTTTCTGCCGACTCAATCCCAAACTTTCCTCATTTTTATTATTAATTAAAAACTATTAACAATGGGATATTTATTTACATCCGAGTCCGTTTCTGAAGGTCATCCTGACAAAGTTGCGGACCAGATTTCAGATGCATTATTAGACGAGTTCTTACGTTTCGATCCTGAATCGAAGGTAGCTTGCGAAACTTTAGTAACAACAGGTTTGACCGTTTGCAGCGGTGAAGTTAAAACCAATGGCTATGTTGACGTTCAAAAAGTGGCCCGCGAAGCTATCCGTCAGATTGGATACACCAAGGCCGAATACCGTTTTGATGCCGATTCCTGCGGAGTCATATCAACCATTCACGAACAATCATCTGATATCAACCAGGGCGTTGAACGTAAAAAAGAAGAAGATCAGGGTGCAGGCGACCAGGGAATGATGTTTGGTTATGCCTGCAACGAGATGGACAACAAAATGCCTATGCCTATCGAACTGGCTCATGTGCTGCTTCAGGAATTGGCTGAGATTCGCCGCGAAGGCAAAAAGATGAAGTATCTTCGTCCGGATGCCAAATCACAGGTCACCATAGCTTATGACGATAACGGTAAGGCAAAAAGTATTGACACTATCGTGATCTCGACACAGCATGATGATTTTGATACGGAGAAAAAGATGCTGGAAACCATTAAAAAAGATGTTCAGGAGATTTTGATTCCCAGAGTTGCCAAAGTAAAAACACTTCCTTCAAACGTGAAGAAAATGCTGACCGGCAAATTCAAACTTCATGTGAATCCTACCGGAAAGTTCGTTATCGGGGGACCTCATGGTGATACAGGACTTACCGGCCGTAAGATCATTGTCGACACTTATGGTGGTAAAGGCGCTCATGGCGGCGGAGCTTTTTCCGGAAAAGATTCTTCTAAAGTGGATCGCTCGGCTGCTTATGCCGCCCGTCATATTGCCAAGAACCTGGTGGCTGCAGGCGTGGCCAACGAGGTATTGGTTCAGGTAGCTTATGCCATTGGCGTTGCTCAGCCGGTAGGTTTGTATGTTAACACCTACGGAACTTCCAACGTAAAAGATAAAACAGGAAAAACTTTAACTGACGGTCAGATTGCAGATAAGATCAATGCCATTTTCGATATGCGTCCTTATGCCATCGTGAAAAGATTTGGATTGAAGAATCCTATTTTCCACGCAACGGCCAGCTATGGACATTTCGGTAGGGATTATGTGAAAAAAGAAGTTGAAGTTTATTACAAAAACAAAGATACCAAGACAAAAAAGATCAATGGAAAAGAGCATTACTTTAAAGAAGTAGAATTCTTTGCCTGGGAAAATCTTGATTACGTTGACAAGATCAAAAAAGAGTTTCAGTTGAAATAAAAAAAAAAGCCCGCAAATGCGGGCTTTTTTTATGTCGTTGTATTTTACTTGTGTCTTACAATAAGCTTTTTGGTAAACATTGGTTTGCCGTCAACCGTCATGGAATAAAAGTACACACCTGAAGTCAGCGACTCGGTATTGATCCTGACCTTTCCTTCTTTTTCATAAACCGGAATGATCTGTACTTTATTACCTAAAATATCCATAACCCTGATCTCAGCATTATTGACATCGGAAGATATAGTATAATTTAAATAGGCTGCATTATCAGCAGGATTGGGATAAATTTCACCGGTAGATAACAGATTTGATTCGTTAATTCCTACAGTAGCATCGAACTTGCCAAAGAAACAAATGGAATCAGTAACAGCATTCATGTCGTAGAATTTGTATTTCACAATAGAGATACCTGGATGACCTTTGGCCTCATAATGACCAGAGAATTCTGTTACCGTAGCACCGGCATTTATTACCGTAGGATCATCAGAAACATAATGAGAAGAATCCCAGCAACTACCACCCCAACATATAGAAACCACGGAACCCGGGATAACAGATATGTGTGTTTTTCTGCACAAAACAGATTTGGCTGATCCGGCATTATTGGTCACATTTGCCGTACATTGCAGCAAAGTCAAAACATCGCCGGCTATGGTCACGGTATCACCATTCGATATAGGATGTCCACCACTTGTTAATGTCAGGTTTTGCGCATAAACACTCAGGCCAAACGTTAAAATAAGTCCGAGAATAAGTAAAGCTTTTTTCATGTTAGTATGTATTAGTATTGAATTATTATGATGAACTCCAATCAATTCCTTATTACCTATTGCAAAAATAGTACAAAAAATTCTGTTTGCCTGCTTTTAACTATAATTTAACTACAAAAAACATATGATTTGCCCGCTTTTTGCTTCATTATTGTACTTTTGTAAAAATAAAACGACATTCTATGAAAACTTATTTGCTTGCTTTGGCAATATTTTTATTCAGTTCATCACTTGTCTTTTCGCAGGATCCCGGGACCAATAAAGTGCTGGGTTTGAAAAAAATTCCTTCTGTTGAAGTAAAGACCATTGATGGAAAAACCTTCAACACTGCAGATATTAAGAACGACGGAAAACCCATCATAATCAGCTTTTGGGCTACCTGGTGCAAACCTTGTGTGAATGAACTGACCACGATTTCGGATGTGTATGAGGACTGGCAAAAAGAAACCGGAGTGAAGCTTATAGCTGTATCCATAGACGACTCCAAGACATCGGGCAATGTGAAACCACTGGTGAATGGCAAAGAGTGGGATTATCAGGTATTGCTCGATATCAACAGCGATTTTAAACGTGCCATGAACGTAAATTTGGTTCCTCATACTTTCGTGATCAATGGTAATGGCGAAATTGTCTGGCAACACACCTCTTTTTCGCAAGGCAGTGAACTCAAACTGATAGATATTGTCAGAAAAGTGGCAAAGGGCGAAGCTCTTGACAAAGAATAATTCTCTTTCTTTCTAATTTTTCAACAAACATGAAACACAGATTTACTTTTTTGTTTGTAATCTTTTTCATTGTCCTGGCTCAAAGCTACGATGCCAAAGCACAGCAGGGTTTTGAAAAGTTTTTACAAAACAGCCAGATCAGCGGCAACTTTGAATTGGACGGAATGTATTACAACAAGGATTCGCTGATTGGAGCCCCCGATGTTCCTCAGAAAGTGCTGATGAATGCTTTTGTAAACATCAATTATGTTTATGGTCCGTTTTCGGCAGGCCTGCGGTTCGAGAATTACCTGTATGCTTTGCAGGGCTACGATTCAAGATATAAAGGGATAGGTATTCCTTACCGTTATGTTTCGTTCGAAAAAGATAAGTTTACCATCACCGTCGGAAATTCATACGATCAGTTTGGTTCGGGGATGATATTCCGTGCCTGGCAGGATTTCAGTCTGGGATACGACAATTCGCTGGATGGTCTTAATATTAAAGTAAAACCCTGGAAAGGTATCACCTTAAAAGGAATATGGGGATACCAAAGGTTTTATTTCACTCACAGCCCGGGCATTGTTCGCGGGGCAGATGCCGAACTTGCCATAAATGAAATGTTCACCAAGCTGAACGATAAAAACCTCAGGGTTACCATTGGGGGTAGTTTCGTTAGCAAATACCAGGACGCCAGCGACCCTGTTTACAACCTGCCCAAGAATGTTGGCTCCTATGCCGGTCGTGCCAATATCGTTTATAAGAATTTCAGCATTTCGGGCGAATACGTTCATAAGATCAACGATCCTTCGGCTTTCAACAATCGCATCTACAAACCGGGGAATGCTACCCTGATGCAGGTGACTTATGCCAAAAAAGGAATGGGATTTTATCTGGCAGCTATTCGTACCGATAATATGAGTTTCAAGACCGACCGCGATGCTTCGGGCAACGATCTCAACATTAATTATCTCCCATCAATGGCCAAACAGACCACCTATAGTCTGGCTGCTATGTATCCTTATGCTACCCAACCCAATGGTGAATTCGGGTTTCAGGCACAAACCGTTTTTTCGTTCAAGAAGAAATCAGTGCTGGGCGGAAAATACGGAACTGCCTTTTCGCTTACCTATTCGCAGTATAATGCTATAGAAAAACATCAGTTGGACGACATCACTCCTTTGGATTCGACAGGAACCCTGGGATATAAATCCGATTTCTTTAAGATTGGGAAACAGGTGAATTATCAGAACTTCAATCTCGAATTTTCGAAGAAAGTGAACAAACGCTTCAAGATGATCTTTAGCTATTTCTACATAATGTATAATGCCAAAGTGATAGAAGGTCACAGCATTCCCAATATTCACTCTCATGTGGGTATTGCCGACCTTACTTTCAACCTCAACGACCGTCATGCACTGCGCACCGAACTTCAATACCTTTACACCAAACAAGGCGAAGGATCGTGGATGTATGCCTTACTGGAATACACCCTGGCGCCCAAATGGTTCTTCTCGGTTTCGGACCAGTATAATTATGACAACCCCATAGTTGAAAAACGCATACATTATTATGGGATAGCCGCTGCTTATGCCATTGGGTCCACACGCATTTCGCTGAATTACGGACGGCAGCGCGCCGGTATTTTCTGTGTGGGCGGTGTTTGCCGCTATGTTCCTGCTGCCAACGGGCTTTCGCTTACTTTAACCAGTAGTTTTTAAATATTCATCGCCATGAAAAGATTAGTAGTTTCAGTTATTGCCATCATGCTTACCGGTTTGGCCGGTTTTATTATATCCTGTGATAAAATAGAGACTCCCTACATGAACGTGGTAGATGTTTCCGACTGCCCCGTTCCTACCTTTCCTGATGTTACCTCACCTGAGAAAACCGTACTTATTGAGGAATTTACCGGACACAAATGTGTTTACTGCCCGACGGGTTCTGATTACATTCGCCAGATACAGCAAATGTCATATGGCTATAAGGTGATCTCACTGGCCATTCATGCCAGCGGACTGGCCGAACCCGATGCATCTGGTAATTTCAGCCTCGATCTGCGCCCGGGTTCACACGG
>CAZNRQ010000008.1:7514-24644 GCA_964574845.1 uncultured Bacteroidales bacterium | reverse complement strand
TTCCGGGATTTTTAAAGCAGAAAAAACCGTTGGATTTGCTGGGCTCGGTCAATACCGACATGTATTTCCATTGTACAAAACTGCTTTCAAGAGTGAGCAGGTTTTTGGAATAAATAGTGATGCGCGATCGCAACAGGGCAGTATCCTTAAGCGCTTTGTAAGTGGTATCAGGCGGAGAAGCCCACAGGGAAGTCAGGGCGACGAAAGTAAGAAAGAATATGCCTATCAGTTTTTTAGTCATAAGCCGGGAGTTTGATCATTTCGTCCAGAGGAGCGATATGCCAGTGTTGTTCTTTACAAAATAACAAATATTCGTCCAAAACCTTCTCAATATTCTCTATCCTGTCGTGAAACAAAACTATGTCGCCGGGGCGGGTCTTTTTCAATCGTTGCATGATCTGAGCGGGGTCTTTTTTTACCGTATCCAAGGTCCGTAAACTCCAACCTACAGGAGTTAGAGGGTATTTCTTTAAGGCCCGTTTCATATTCGGATTGGTGACTCCGAAAGGCGGACGAAAGAATCTGGGATTGACTACGATGATTTGCTGCAACATTTCGTTGCATCGCTTCAGGTCAGCAATGATCTTTTTGGTGGAGAAAAAGCCGTAGGTATTTTTATGACACCAGGAGTGGTTGGCAATGATGTGACCTTCGGCATAAGCCCTTCGAACAAGGGCAGGATATTGTTCGGCTTTGCTGCCTATGCAAAAGAAAGTGGCTTTTACCCCATGCTTCTGTAACACATCCAAAACCTTAGGCGTAACCGTTTCGTGAGGTCCATCATCAAAGGTAATGACAACATGATCATTGCTTTTGAAACGGCAGATCACCTCGAAATAGAATGACATAGCGATACGAAAAGAGCCAATACCAGTCATCCCAAACAATACTATACCCGGAAGCAGATACCACCATCCCGAAATACCGAAGATGATATTCATCACATTCAGGAAGAGTATCAGCATGAGGAAGATCACGCTGGTTCGCTTGAAGTTCATGCCGAGAGGTGGATTATAGAGTGTTCGGAGTTTTTATACTGATTATAGATCAGTACATTTTTCAATGGTCTGTCTGCAATAAAACGATATTTCATGGCCTCAGGTACGCTCTGATGTTTTAGTATGTTGGCTGCGGCCCACATGGCAAAGGAAGAAGAAGTATAATACTCTCCACAGAGATGTTTGTAGTACAATATATTATTATGCTCAAATAAGCTTGCTGATACCTCATTATAAACACCATCAGACTGCTGATCGCCGCTGTAACCCATGATCACAGCATCGATTTCAGCAAGGGTCAATCCCTGAGTAGTAATAAAATCATGTATCTGTTTCTGAGTTTCGGAGGCATCTGCAGGTTTGCTGAAGATCTTCACTCCATTAACGGAAGCAAAGGCATTTTCACTTTGGTTGGACACCACAAAAAAGGCTGAGCCCTCCCCTGCTATGCTGCCTTCGGTTGGGTGATGGTAAACGGCAGGAGTTAATCCCATAGCACTTTTGTATATCCCCAGTCGCTGCATGATGTCGTAGGACACTTTGGTAATTTCGTCTACACCACCCAGCAATATTTTATGATCGGGCTGTTCGTCGAGCATCATCAGAGCATCGAGCAAGGCATTCTCGAATGAGAAATTGCGGTGTACATAAGCATAATTGTAGGCATTGCATTTCAGCAGCAAGGCAATCTGTCCGGCAATGGTATTATGGGTCGACTGAATGAAAGAGGTGGGCGCCAGAAACTGTTCCTTATTGATAACGATCTGGTTGAGGAACTTCTCGGTATCTTCTATGCATCCCAGACTGGTGCCGGTGATAATGGCATCAGGGTTTTCGAGGCCCATATCTTTCAGACATTTCATGCTGGCGGCCACTCCCATCTTGATAACGCGGCCCATGCGGCGGATGAGGTTGGGATTGATGATCTCTTTATAATCGGGCTCTATGCAAGTGAGGTAATCTTTCTCGAAGGTTTCGGGGGCAGTGATGTGAAATCCTTCTGCAGAGACCTGGCAGGGACTGATGGAACAAAGGGAGTTTATGTAGGCTTTCATAGATTAACAGGCAGATAAAATTAAAGTAGAATTGTTTCCTCCGAAACCAAAGGAATTGGACAGCACGTTGCGAACATTGACGTTTTCCATCAATTGGGTTACCGGGGAGATTTCCAGTTCGGGTATACGTTCAGTGAAATTGAGATTGGGCCAGACCAGTTTGTTTTGAATGGATAGCACAGACAATACCGCTTCTATACCACCAGCAGCTCCCAGTGTATGCCCTGTAAAGGGTTTGGTGGAGCTGAACAAAGGAACTTTATCACCAAAGATACGCTGCATGGCCACCCCTTCAGATAGATCGTTGTTACTGGTGCCGGTTCCGTGAACATTGATGTAGTCAATTTCTTCGGGTTTCAAGCCGCTCATGCTGAGCGCGGTGGTCATGGCCAGATAAGCTCCCTGTCCGTCAGGGGAAGAGGCCGTCTGATGGTAGGCATCGTTGGCATTGCCGTAGCCTTTCACTTCGGCCAGGGCTTTGCCCGATATCTCTTTCAGCACCTTGTCGGAAACCAACACCACAAAGCCTGCGCCTTCGCCCATGTTGAGGCCGACACGTTTGGCATCGAAAGGTTTGCAATGTTCTTTGTCGAGTATCATCAGGGTGTTGAATCCGTTGATGGTGAAGCGGGTGAGCGAATCGGTGCCGCCTGCAACCACTACATCCACAATGTTATTCTTGATCAGGCGCGAACCAAACATAATGGAGTTGGCCGATGAGGAACAAGCCGTGCTAATGGTGGCCAGGTAGTCTTTTATGCCCAGAAAGTTGGCAATGCGTTCAGTGCTGTCGGCGCAATCGTGGCCCTTCACTTTTTGCAGGTCGCCCTGAGAATGATCAGCGTTGAAATCATCATAAAAATGTTCGCTCAGGTCCATACCTCCTACCGAAGTGGCAGAAACCAATCCGCAGCGGTATTGGGTGACATCTATTCCTGATTGCTGCAGGGCTTCGCGGGCAGCCATCATGCCGAAGAGGCTGGTACGGGTGATGGATTCCCCGGCTGGCAGTCCGAGCATTTGTTTGAGTTCTTCGTTGGTCTTTTTGATCTCGGCAGCGGGTATGATGCTTTTGAGGGTGGTTTCCAGTAAGGTAAGCGGACCCACACCATGACGCGATGCTTTGAGCGATTGCAGGCATTCGTCCACGCTGAGGCCTATGGCCGAAACCATTCCCAGTCCTGCTATTGTGACTCTTTGGTTCATTCAGTTTGTTTTAAATAAGTGTATGCGAAATTAAGTATTTTTGGTGAAACGGAAGGGTGTCACGTTTTAGAACCACGGAGGCACGGAGGGCATAGAGCTACACGGAGGAATTTCCCGCAGATCGCGCGGATTTACGCAGATCTATTTTTTCTCTTTTTGCCACTAAGACACCAAATCACCAAAACGCACAAAAAAATTTGATATTCTTCGGTCTTCAAACTTCGTACCCCGAGGGGTTCATCGAGCGTAGTCGAGATGCTGTCGAAGGGCGGTCTTCTTTCTTTGCGCGCTTTGCGAGAACAGTCTTTTTAAGATTTCACGCAAAGTCCGCAAAGAAGCGGCTATTACAAAGAGCAATTACTTCCTTCTTCGGTCTCCGGTCTTCCGTCTTCTAACAATTTAACCATTTGTTTCTTACCTTTTAAGTATCTTTGCAGCGGTAAAACAACAGTTCGGTTTGTCGCTGTCCTGAGTAATCGGGAGAGAGGAAAGTCCGGGCAACACAGGGCGCCATACTTCCTAACGGGAAGGATTTGCAGGCAACTGCGAAGACAGACAGTGCCACAGAAAATAACCGTCGGGGCACTTGTGCCGCGTCAAGGGTGAAAATGTGAGGTAAGAGCTCACGGCTGGCTGTGGCGACATGGCCAGTGGGTAAACCTTATGGGTTGAAAGATCAAATATACCGGAGTTTGAGGGCTGCCCGCCCAAATCCGGGGGGTAGATCGTTCGATTGCATTGGCGACGATGCAGCTAGATAAATGACAGACTAAAACAGAACCCGGCTTACGGAACTGTTGTTTTACTTTTCTTTTAGGCTATTAGGCTGTAGGCTTTTAGACTTTTTCTGCTTGCCTATCCCTTGTCTGAACCCTGCCTGACGTCAGGCAGGCGCTGATACATTTGATTTAATGATTAAGATGATTCAGGACGGAGCTTGTATGAATAAGGACGACTTGTGGGTGGAATTTAAGACAAAAGGGCAAATGATTGCATACAGATTTGCATATCAAAGAATATGTTCAAAATACAATGTTAATGCTTGGTGTATTTTTCAATGAAAGATCGCTTCTCTATACATTTTAAGAGACCATATCTGTCATTTTTATAAGAATCTATCAAAAACATTATTTCATCCAAATTATCAACAAATATCTTTCTTCTGCTATAACTCCAAGTTTTTTTTGGTCGCCATAATGAGAATTTTTTTAGCTTAGGATTTTGTTTCATGATTTCTCGAGCAAAAAGTTTTATTTCTCTTACTAACTCTCTACTAATATCATCCTCTATCCCCCATCTACAACATGTTTTATAACTGCTAGGTTTAATATATTTTTCAATATTTAAATCGAATAGAAAATTATTCTGATAGAGAATAGTTGATAATTTTTCGGTTAGCTCAAAATTCATAAAATCAGCTATCCAAATTGGGCAGCCTAATTCATTGGTATCAAAATATGTGGTAAAAGGCAAGGGCTTATTGTAATAGAATTTATCAAGAGCTAAAGGCACTATTTCTAACTGGTGTGGATTTAATACCCAGAACATTTTTTCGCCATAAAAAGCTTCACGTAATTCAATGTCTCTTTTATCTATAGAAGAATATTGAAGTTCAATTACAACATTTTTATCAGTATAAATGTCAGCAATATGCCATTTGTCATTTTTGTGAATTTTAACTTCAGTATTCTCTTTATCAAACAGCTTCTTCCAATCTAAATGCCAATTAGTTTCTCTTTCAAACCACTCATCGCAAGTTGTCTTCTTTTCATGCTTCCAATGCCAGATGTAAATATCTCCGCAAAAAGATTTCATTTTACTATTGCAACCTGCGCAATTTGCCTTTTGTTGCGGCGCAGCAATAGTTTTAACTCCATCTTGTATTGCGTATAACATTTATGAATTAAAGATTTTACTAGAACCTTGAATTTATCCTTCGAACTTATAAAATTTAAATCCTTGATTAATTATTGTATCTTTATTAGAATCATCCGGGCAAATTACAATAAAATCTCCTGATAAGTATTCTTTATAAGTATTGAGTTGTCTGAAAAGCTCGCCTAATGATTGTATTTTTGTCTTAACCTCAATAAACAAATTTAATGGGCATATTTTCCCAGTACGACTATCAATGATATCAGTTTGAGTCCAATCAAGTTTTCCTGATATACGCTGTTGATTTAGGTTTATTCCAGCAACATTAAGTTGAGTAAAGGTAATTGAAACCTTCATATCAATGAAACCAATGACATTCTTAGTCGACTGATATCCAGTTCTTGGGTTAGAGCTTTGATTCGTAACAGTATATTCCCAAATTCGTTCAATAACTTTCGGCTTTTGTCGTGCTGGTAATTTTTCAGAAAGACCTGGGAATTCTGTCAGATATTTTATTTTTCTTTTATTTGCCTCATATTCTTTCTTTTTTTCCTCGATGTCTAATTTGGCTTTTTCAATATCGTTTTTTGTCCATTTACTTTCTATATAATTAGACTTTTCAGCCTGCTCTTCTTTTTCTAATTCTGTTAATAGTTTTTCATTTAGCTCATCAATCCTATTTTGTAATTTAGTAATTTCCTTTTCAAAAGTTAAATTTGCTTCTTTTTCGCGTTCAAGCTCAATAATAACAATTGCATTAACTTGATTAGAAAGGTCATTCACTGTACTTACTTCCCATTCTTTAAAATTATAAATGGTATTAATAACAGTTTCAATATTACTATCAACCCATTTCAATATTGAATCATGATCTGGATGTTTAAGGTCTTCATCAAAGAATCCAAGTTTTTGTTGTAAGGTGCTTGCTTTTGGTTTTGCCATTTTACGTGTAATTATTTTAACATTTCAGTGCTTACTTTCGGTGGCATTTTTCAAAGTTAAAAATTTGTAGTATCTTTCGGCCACGGAAAGCAGAAACCTGTTAACGTTTGATTTATTTCTATCTACACCCAATACCTTTGTTCTAGATAATTAATCCAGGATATAGTGTCATTGCAAATTTTTGCTGGAAAAATAAAATCTTTTGGATCAACCATTTTATATTTTTCTGGATTCTTTAAGAGACCTGTCCAGGTTTCATGTAGTGTTGTACCGGGGAGTTTACCATTTGCTGTATTTACTTTTCTTAGGTCTGAATTCTCTTCTGGAATTATATGCAAATGTTGATAGAGAGATGCACCATATTCTTCTGCTTTGGTCATTTCATTTGCAAGCAAAGTTTGACGCATTAATTGATAGTATGGCTCAGTAAAAAGTCCATCAATATTTTTAAATTCAAATGGACAGTCCTCTGCCAGTATAAGAGGCCTGTATGTTTCTATTCTTGTTTTTCCACTATCCCCATTTGCTTTTGAAGGTTGGCTTTTGTACTGCTCAACATATTTCCATTCAATGAAGAAAAGTTTTTTTAATCCATTGTTCATTTCTGCAAGCATTACTGCATCAACTGAAGTTGAGTTTGCACCCCGTGTATGAAGTTTTTCCTTTAAGTAATTCTTTCGTCCAATAACTTCAAAGTCAACATAACCACAATCTTTAACACCATTGTCCATTTGCAGTGCACATTTTACATCTTTGTCAACCTCTTGCAAGATTATTGTTGCAATATCTTGTCTCTGTCGAATAAAATACAAATGGTTTATACAAGCTATTTGTGATGAAAGAACATGTCCTGTCGGTTCAACTCCGCTGTCCCAAAATGGAATATTATAACGATTAAAATAAGATATTGCGTCGTCTCTTACTCCACCCCAAATATTTAATGCAGGTTCTAAAAGGACATATTCTCTCTCCGTTTGTTTGAAAATTCCTCCGCCCGGATCTTTAAAAATCTTGTCACGCAATGCAACTGCCTTTTGTCTTTGTGCCTCTAAATAATTCATTTGTTATGGTATTAATTTATGTCTACGTTTATCGGATGTGGAGCTTAAGCCGAAAGGAGGAAGTAATTAGTCAAGTTCATTTAACGACTCAGTAAGAGATTTCAACTTTTTCAATAATAAATCACTATTTGCAAAAGATAAGAAATAACATTTATTATCATCACTCCAATCAAATTTGAGTTGATCTAACACTTCCTTTATACTTTCTCCGTATTTTCCTGGATTGTTTTCGCCTCTTGATTTTTTTAAAGCGATTTCATAAGGTTTTAATGAGCTATAATTTCTGCCATAATAAATATGTACTTCGTAGTATATTTTATTTAAGCAAAAATCATTGAGAATGATGCAAGCGCTATCTTCAATACTTTTAACTTGATTGTAATAAATATATTTAAATGGTTCAAATGACTTCACATTTAGTTCAATAAACATCTTCCACAAATAGTATGTATACATTTCAGCATGATAAAAATTACTTTGCGATTCTCCATACAATAAAATATGGTGCTCATCCTCAAATCTTATAAATCCTTGATTACAGTATTTTATTAAATTTGGACAAGCAATAAAATAATCTCTCCATGAATCTGTCTTATCACTACAAATAGTTGTTAATGTTTTTACTATATTATCTTTACTAAATCGGTTGTCATCAAAAACTTGTTTTACTAATAATCGTCTATTGTTCCAATCATCATCAGAAAGTCGCAATAATCTTTTCCAACTATGGTCACGCTTAATATTATTTTTTACAAGAGCAGAAGACAAGAGGTTTTTTCGATATTGAGATGCAACTGTCAAATAATCCCCTTTCGACAACACAGCCCTCTCAAATACATAACCTTTATTATTTTTTCTATTTTCATAACTCTCCTCAAATACAAATCTCGCATTTTCTGAATAATTCGAAAACTGTCTAAAATACTCTACATCTTCGTTACTATTCCAATCGCAATTCTTTTTGGAGTTAAAATATTCTAATATTCCCGAAAATTCTAAAATAAAACCAATTTGTCCATTGAAATATCTGTGTTTTTCAATTGTTTCAATTTTCAATTTCCATTCATCATTTTTAGTAATCAAATGAGCTTTGATTTTTTCCTCTAAAATTTGCCAAGATGAAAACAATTCAATGTTTGGATTTAGTTTTAGATGTTGAAGTATATTATTACTTTGGGGTAATAGTTCTTCAATAGATTGAATTGCAGCAGCTACCTCCATTGCATTGTCGATAACAGTATTCTCCGGATGTGTTAAATTATGTATTACCCGCATCCATTGTTCAATACCACTCCTATCCGTATTATTTACAATTAAAAAACGAACATATGCATGAAAGCACAAACGCTGTTGATTGCTTTCAAAATTATGTTTTAATGAATTTTTGAATACTGCACTTTCATCAAAATAAAATTTATAATTATCAGACAAATGAAGTCTTATTTTTTCATTACCATTAGCAAAGCTATTAAAAGCATCAATTAAATATATGATGCCTTTTGGCGATAATGCCTTTAATTCTTCATATTTATTAAATGATATAATATCGGAATACTCTTTGTCTTTTTTTGCAACATTTGTTCCTAACAAATATTCTAATGTGTCATCCTTTTCCTTTGAAGTGATTTTTACAACCATAGCATACTGATTCGTAAAAATTACTCTAATAAAGTTCATCAGTTCATCATCAAAAGTATCGTCTGTATCAGTTTTAGAACGATTTTGCAATGTTCGATAGTTCCAAAATAAATTTGCCCATTTTGTATCAATATTATATGAAAAGTATTCTTTTGCGGAAATCTCTTTTTGTTTATTGTTAAAGTTTAAAGTAAATTTTCTTTCAATATTGAGTGTTTCAAGACTTTGTTCAAATTTTGCTTTAAAATTCTCAAACGGAGTAAGTGGCTTTCCACGTGAATTCATTTTTATGTACAAATCATCCGTTAATTTAAAATCCTTTAAATTCAAGAATAAAAATGTAATGATTGGATTCTCTGTATCTAATAACCTTTCAAAAAAACCTTCTTTGTTTGTAAACTTCATATGAATCGCATCAAGCATTGTTAGCATTGATTGGATTGTCGGATCATATTGCCATGAAAGATAGAACCAAGAACAATTTTTAATTGTTTTTGATAGGCTATTTTCTTTACTGTTCCCTTTTGAATCTTTATCTACTAACTGAAGATTATCAAAATCAATATCATTACACATTAAAGCATCGCAAAACTCAGTAGAACTGCTACGTGTTTCATAAGTAAACATAGATTTTCCTTCTTTAACTATAGCAAACTTATACTCTTTCTTTTTTTCTACATTATCTGAAGTTTGGTATAGATACCAGTGCAAAAGAAAAAGAGTTGTTAGCCTTTGTTGTCCATCCAGTGGAATAAAATCGGTTACACCATTTTCTTCGCTCAAACTACCATAAACGAAATCTAAGTCCCTGTTTGGCTTATTATCAAACAAATACTTATAAAGAGCATCTAAGAATGTATTCCTTACCTCTTTTGTGGTTTTTCTACCTTGTGCATAATCCCTTTGTATTATTGGGATTAATATTCTATACTTCTTTTGACTAAAAAGTTTATAAAACGATAATCTTTCTCCAGATTGAGTATCTATAGTATTTTTCATTGTTTATCCTCCTTTGGTAAATAATCTTTCAATGTAGTTTTTATTGCCTCCAAATAGTCTTCTGCATCATTACTATTCCAGAACATTACTTCTCCTAATTTCTTAGAATAATATTTAAGAAATAAGTTTTTTGTAGCAATCGGTACAAAAATCCCTTTGCTATCATTTTCAATAATTCTCTTTCGTTTTATTGGAAAAAAAGAATTGCCATAACTACGATTTGTGGTGGAATCCAACAATGCTAAGTTAGATATATCATTTTTTTCTTCAGTTTGAGAGTCTTCCTTGAAATGTTTTTGTACTAATTTAAATGTAGAATTAAAATTATCGTTTTCAATTTTTTCCACTTTCTTTAATTTTATCAAAAAATTGCAGATATCTTTTATTTCTTTTTTCTTTTCATCATTCTCGTTTAGTTCACTAATAAATTTTTCAGCATTTGACACTTCATTTGTTCCTGCAAAATACTGAAGAATATCATTAACCCATGCAATTCGTTTGTTGCCACTAATCGTTTTTTCTGTTTGAGAACAGACATGTTCTATATCCCAATCTTCGGATTTATATTTATGAAATGGAAATCGCATATCTGATTTTTGCGTTTCTAAAACAGTAAGAATGTTAAACAAGAGTAGCACCTTTTTTATAAAATTATCTCCATATTCTATCTTATCAATGTTGCATTTTACTTGCTTTTTTATTTCACTTTTCAGATAGTCTTCTTTAAACTTATTTTTTAGTTTATTAGTAGCCGCCTCTTTAATAGTATTTATAGAAATCCCACAATCTATCAAATATCCAACATAGTGAAACAATTCATAATCTTTATACCATTCCTCAAAAGTCAAAAAATACCTTTTGATACCCAACCATATTTTATCAATATCTGGTTTATTATCTTTTGAATTAGCTGTAAAATCTTTGTAAAACTCATTGAAAGTATAATAGTATTCAGAATCTTTTGTACGTCCTTTAACTAAATCAAAAATATACTCAATCCGATTATCATATTTCAATGGGTTTTCTGGGTTGTATAAGAAAAACCAAATTGAATCATCTTGCAACGTTTTTTCCATATTATCCCATTCTGAAGCAATCTGTAACTGCTTCAGAGTTGCTTTTTCTTCAGAAAAATTTCCTTTCTGTAAAAACAACGCTTTTATAAGCTCTGCATTAGTCAATGGAATTTTACCAATATTTAATCTAGTAAAAATGTCTATTGAGTTGTTATTCTCATTTTCTTCTACTTCATACCAAATAACTTTTGTGTCTCGCAGTAGTATCGGGGCAAATACTGCTCTAGGTGCAGCATCTTCGCTTGTATTTGCCTTCTCTTGAAACCATTTATGAATAGTTTGATAAGCTTTATAAATATGAAAAAAATCAACATTTTGATTTGCATATTGTGCATATTGTTCCACGTTTTTCAAAAACTCCTCACTACCTATGCATTCTTGTGTAGCAAATCTCGTTTCATAAAAGATTTTGGAAAAATTCTTTTGGTCGCGTTCTATCTGATTTTCTAGATTTTTCAAAATCAGATAAATGGTTGTTAACCTTTGTTGCCCATCTATAACTTCCCATTCTGTCTCATTACGTTTTTTGACAACGATAGGCTGCAAACAATAGAAAGGCTTTTCTTTTCCATTCTCTTGTTGTGGAGGATTTTTTGCAAAATCCCATACGTCTTTTAGTAATTGTTCAACTTGAATATCTGTCCAACGAAATCCACGTTGGTACGCAGGGATAAAAAAACTATATTCAAATAGCTGATTCACCGATTTTAAAACTAATTGATTCGTTTGGCTAGCATCCATAAAGATTTATTTTGGTTTAAATTTTCGTATTAAAAAAATGGTAAATATTACAAACTATATTCTATTCTTCATCTTGTCTTTTTGTTGTGAGGCATTACACATTTATTCTCGAAATACTTCTCTATATTGCCCACGACACAAGCCCATTTAGCCGCATTATTTTGAGTGTATTCATACTTTATAGGTCCAAAAGTAAAAAATATTCCCATTCATAATTAATAGCAGAGAATATTTTTTTTGGTAAGTAAAAAGTTTGGTCAGCACAAAAAAAATTATGGCTATCCATAATAAAAATATGGCGTGCCATAAATTAAATAGAGCATGCCATAAAAGAAATAGGGCGTGCTATAAAAGAAATATGGCTATCCATAAATAAAATATGGCGCGCCATAAAAGAAATATAGCACGCCATAAAAAAGTTTTGGCACAACATAAAAGATTTTTGGCACAACATAAAAAAAATTTGGCACAACATAAATGATTTATGGCATGCCATTTTCAACTAAATAATAGCGAAAGCATCCAAAAAAGGGGCATGGAAACTTAATTCCACACCCCTTTATTTAGTTCATTATGAAGACAATCGCGCTATTGCCTGTCGCGACGTATCAGCTTAAGGTAAATTTGAAACGCGGAGCCATTTCGTTGATGCCGGCACTATTCTTAATCAATATCTGATAGTAGCGCGGAACATCTTTGGGAATATTCGTAGGAAACAGCTTGCGCGAATCGGTAGAATAGCATCCGTCGGTATATTCGGTGCCATCCAGGGTAAGATAAACCCTAACGATATAGGTTTTGCGTTCTTTTCTTTGTTTTTTGGTGCCCTCAGGCTTCTCCAAAATAACATGCACCATTCCCTGTTCCGGTCCTTTCACGATATCTTTGATATTACGTGTCAAAGGAATGGTGGCCGGCTCGGGAGCATAGGAGCTGTCGAAGCCGGAAAGCTGTATCAGGGTAACGTCATTTTTGCAGATCAGCTTGGCATACTTCAGGTCGCTGGTCATATGTTTATAAACAATAACAGCGTACTTGTTACGAAGCTGCGTATTGTCGGCATTTCCTTTTGAAGTTTTGATGTAGCCATCAAATTTCAGCAGATTGTCTTTAAACACCAGTTCATCTTCCGGAATATCCGGGAATTCAGTGGTATGAACATACATACCTTTTTCCAAAACTTTGTGAGCCTTTTTGCTCAGTAGGTCAAATTCCTGTGGCGAACAGTGCATCGCCGGCTCAGGCTTATACTCTTTTTCCATGAGATTTGAGATTTGGTTAATACTAGGTGACTAATAAATTTATTGTTGTTGAAATTTATTACAAAGGTCAGTTTTCCTCTTAAATATGCACCTCTAAATTACGTGAATAAAATAAAAATCTATATAGAGACCGTAGCTGTAGGGCTGACAGGTATCAATTTTTTTAGTTTATTATACCTTTTTGTGGTAAGAGGTATTTTAGCATCTTTCGACATAATAAATAGTCCGCCACTGGAATCGGCACAATGATCTTTCACGTCGTATATGTTTATTATGTAAGAGCGGTAAGCCATGTAGAATATTTTATGGTCGAGAACCGATAACATCATACACAGAGAGGTCCATATGATCAGGTATTCACCCTGTTTGTTATATACCTTTATAAAATGGTCATCCACCTTCATAAAGGAGATATTGTTGCGGTTGGGGAAATTCTCGTGAAGCCAGGCAATCACCTCTCTTTTTTGTTGGGCGCGGCTTTTCTTCTTCTTTGGGGATGGTTCAGGTTTTGGATTCATAATATCTTGGATTTGAGTCCTAAATTATGAATTTATTTTTTAACTATTGCAACATATGCCTGAGAAATATTATAAAGATTAAAGGCAGTATGACGGACTCAGTTAGTAGTTAAAATGGCACATTGATAATTTATTTCTTTGCGTCCTCTGCGTCTCTGCGGTGAATTTACTGGCTGCTTCTTTGCGTCCTCTGCGTCTCTGCGGTGAATCTGCTAATGTGTTCTATGTGTCTATTGTGGTGAAATGGAGGAATGGATAAATGGATAGATGGATAGATGGATAGATGGAAGAATGGATAAATGGATAGATGGAAAATTGGAAATGTAACATTGCCTTGCCCCTCCTTCTTCATTCGATATTCATGATTAAATATTCGTTATTTTTACGGACGACCGGCTCCAAAGGAGTCCCTATGGGACCGGTCGCCCCTACCCAATTCACCTAACAAAACACCCCTTTCACCGATCAAAAAGGGCATTTCATAGAATAAATTTTGCCGACGTTTTAAATTGGCCTAATTTTACTGTCAAATTCATAAACCCATCAAAAAAATGAGAAAAATAGTACCCACTAAAAAAACCATTCTTATGCTTTTAGCACTATCGCTTGGCATTGGTGCCAATGCACAGAACAAAGAAATACCCGATTTCGCCAACACCAAGCGCTCGGCTGTTCCCAAAGAGTACAAATGGAAGATGGAAGACATCTATGCCAACAACGACCTCTGGAAAGCCGATCTGGCCAAAGTGAAAGAAAAAGCCGGCAAGATTGAAAGCACATCTAAGACCTGGACCGCCAGCGCTGCCAATATGCTCACCATGCTCAACGAGATCAACGATATTTCGCTCACCGGCGAAAAACTCTATTCTTATGCTTCCAACCAAAGCAATATGGACCTGGGCAACACCGAATTCATTTCGATGAAAGGCGAGATAGAGAACTTCTTCGTGCAGTTCGGAGCCAGCTTATCCTTTATGGAAAGCGACATTTTGGCTTTGGGCGAAACCAAATTCAATGAGTATCTGAAAGCCGAGCCTAAGCTGGACATCTATAAATTCGGAATGCAGAAGACCTTCCGCAACAAAGATCATATCCTTCCTTCGGATCAGCAGAAGATAGTATCACTCACAGGACTATTCAGCGGTGCCTCTTCCGATGCTTACGGAGTGTTGGCCAATGTCGAAATGCCTCATGCCGAAGTAACCCTGAGCGATGGCACCAAAACCACTCTGAATGTGGCCAACTATATGCGTTATCGCGGAGCCAAAGTACAGGCCGACCGTTCGCTGGTGATGCACTCTTTCTGGGAAAACCAGAAGAAATTCGAGAACACCAACGCTGCTATGCTCAATGGTGAGATCAAATCGCATTGGTTTTCGGCACAGGTAGGTAAATACAACTCCTGCCTCGAAGCCCGCATGTATCCCAACAACATTGACATGAGCGTTTACACCGAGCTCATCAAGGCCGTACACGATCATCTGGGAACCTTACAGAGATTCCTCATTCTGAAGAAAAAAATGTTGAAACTCGACAACTACAGCTACGACGACATCTATGCTTCGGCTGTGAAATCGGTTTCGAAAACTTATACCTATGATGAAGCCAAACAGATCATTCTGAAAACCCTGGAGCCTATGGGCAAAGGATATACCGATATTATTCAGAAGGCTTTCAACGAAGGCTGGATTGATATTTATCCCAACAAGGGCAAAGAATCTGGTGCTTATTCTTCAGGATTGTACGGTGTGCATCCTTTCATCAAGATGAACTACAACGGCAACTACAATGCATTGACCACCCTCATCCACGAACTGGGTCATACCATGCATTCCTACTATGCTGACAAAACCCAGCCATACGCCACTTCGCAATACGAAACTTTCCTAGCCGAGATCGCCTCTACCTTCAACGAAAACCTGCTGATGCAATACATTCTGAAGACCGAGACCGACGACCTCTTCAAAATTTACATTCTCGATCAGTATCTGGATAATGCCCGTGCTACCATTTTCCGTCAGACTTTATTTGCCGAATTCGAACTGGCTATGCACCAGAGGGTCGAAAGCGGACAATCGCTTACCGCCGAATGGCTCGATCAGAAATACCTCGAGCTGACCAAAGAATATTATGGGGAAGAAAAAGGTGTGATGAAAGTGCCCGATTACATTCAGAACGAATGGAGTTTTATCTCACATTTCTACATGAACTACTATGTGTATCAATATTCCACAGGCCTCATCGCTTCTATGGCACTGAGCGAAATGGTACTCAATGGCAAGGAAGCCGAACGCGACCGCTACATCAATATGCTCAGCTCCGGTGGCAAAGATTATCCTTTGAACCTGCTGCGCAATGCCGGTGTGGATATGACCAAACCCGAAGCTTACAATGCTGCCTTTGCCAATTTCGACAAACTGGTGGCACAGATGGAAACCTTATACAACAAACTGGACAAAGAAGGGAAATTCAACAAATAATTGGAAGTCGGGAGACCGCCCCGCTTCTTCGAGCGTAGTCGAGAAGTAAGAATTCTGAAATCTAAAATGAAAAGACCCGTCGGGAAACCAACGGGTCTTTTGTTTTGTTACATCTTAATGAAACGTGCAAAGGAGCTTTGCCTTTCGGAACTTATCTTCAGAAAATAGGTTCCTGTCTTCAGGTCTTCCACCTTCAGATCGCAGGGAAAAGCGTTTACTGTAAAACTCAGCACTACCCTACCCGCCATATCGAGTACCTCCGCTTTGTATTTCGAATCTGAAACCTCAGCCGTGATGCGAATCATGTCTTTGGCAGGATTAGGACTTATGGTAAATGAGGCCGGTTCTGCCACCTCCGCTATCTGCAATGCCGTATCGCAATTGTAAGAAATATTGGGATAAATGTTCACATTATGTAGGGTAAAGCATGACAGTTCTTCCTGATTTTCAAACACAGGAACCAGCGGAGCTTTGATACCAAAAGTGGTTGCAATGCCTTCTATCACACTCACAAAATTCGAATCGGATATCACACCTCCATTGCTCATTCCCAGTATCCATCTCTTGTAATAGCTGCCATTCAATAAAAGAGAATCCTTTGCGAGCACCTTAAGATTCGGATACATAGGATTGTTATAAGTATTGGGATAGGGCTGCCCAACGGCTATGCTGTTATAATCATACAAAACGCGGTCTATGCTTCCGTCCCAGAGATACACCATACGGTTGAGGGTATCATGCCGGATGGTGGCAAACAACACTTCCGGATCGGTGTGAGTGCACATATAAGCACATCCCCAGGGTGGCGGGCCTCCGGCATACTGAGCCGTGCACATCCCATAGGTATAAAGCCGGTTGTATACCTGGCTGTTGATCAGGGTATCCGTCTTGTAATAAACAGGCATGGTACAGGAGCAAAAATAATTGCCGCATCCCGAGCACGAACAGCCATACAAACTGCCATGCTTTTCGGTCCAGAAAGGATGTTCCGATGGTAGCGGAAAATGCTTTTGCGCTTGGCTGCTCCATGCGAAAGCCAGCAAAGCAAACGTAAGTAAACAGTGTTTTTTCATAAAGCGAAATTAAGAATTACATTTTAATAAACTTCACAAAAGCATTTTGCTGGTCCGAACTTAATTTCAGGATATAAACACCCTTCTTAAAGCCCGATACATCCAAAGTGGTGGTTTTCGTCAGCGATTCCTTTCTTTCCAGTAAACAACCTTCTATGGTATAGATCTCCGCATTCACCTGTTCCTCCCATTGACCCAAAGAGATA
>CAZNRQ010000008.1:0-7414 GCA_964574845.1 uncultured Bacteroidales bacterium | reverse complement strand
AGGCATATCCGTCATACGACATATCTACGTTGGGAACCAAGGCATCCTGCATAGTGGAAGTATCTCCATTGGGAAAGGTCCACAAAAAGCTGGCCGAGGTATCTCTTATCACCGATTGTAAAGACAAAGTATCGCCCACGCAAACATTGGTAAGGCTTCCGCACCATGTCATCCCCGAAGAATCACTTAAATTGGACTGACTCAGCAGGGTGTTTTGCGGCACATTGGCATAATTGGTTATAAGCAACAAATAAATACTTCCGGCGTGAGCGTAAGGAATATCACAATACTCCACAGTGGCTGTCGAATAACTGCAATCGACAATCAGGCTGGTATCGTCCAACTGTGAGCAGTAATTTCCGGGAGGGCCTGTAAATGGACCCCAGCAAATAAAATCGACGTCGGTATTAATGGAACTTTGCATTTGCAACTGTATGGGACCCGGCCTCCCAACAACAAAATAGAACCAGGTAGGATTCGGCTGGGTACCCAAACATCCGTAATCGGGTCCGGATTCGGCAGTGCCACTATTATAGGGTGCCGGAAAACAATAATTGGTCCCGCTGCAAAACGGATTAGCAGAATTACACGTATTGTTTTGCGAAAAGGCTGTAAGACCCATAAAAGATGATAACACGAGAAAGAGTATAGCTTTTTTCATAAGACAAAATTAATTGTTGCCACAATATATAACACTTGATTTACATAAAAGGTTGCCTAAACAGATAAATATATTTAAAGCGGCACCCTTTGTCGCCTTACATTTTAATAAACTTCACAAAACTGTTTTGCTGTGCTGAACTTATTTTCAGAATGTAAACACCCTTCTTAAAGCCCGAAACATCCATCTCCTTTTTCGACCCATTGCAATCATAACTTTGTATCAGACGGCCGTTAATATCCAGAATATCCAATCTAAGTTTCGAATTACTTAGATTAGTGGTAAAGGTGATTCTGTCGTTGGCAGGATTGGGAAAAACGTTGCACTGAAAATCGACACTACCCGCATCTTCCTTATCAACACCTAAAGCTACATCATGACCATCCTGAGGGAAATTTGAATCGAAATAGTCACGAATCAGAGGAACTATGGACAGCATATTATCAATATTGGGGAAACCTCCGCCTTTGGCAGATCCTGAATCAACAGTGATATAAGCTACATCGAAAGAAATAAATTGACCGGGAGCAAATGTGAATGGACCGCTCACTCCTATACCTCTTCTATCGTAGGGAGGGTTTCCTGCTTGTCTTTCGTTCCATTGGGTGGAATCATTGGGATTTCCCGGAAACATATAATGAACGGGATGGGTCGAATCACCACCGGCCAAAGGATGTCCCAGTCCACCATAACATAAGTGGCTACCATCTTTCCAATGACCTGTCATATAAGAATAATATTCAGATGCAGCACTGGGGTCAGTTATAGCTTCTAATCCGCCAGTATTATTACAATAGAAAAAAGACGACATGTGTTGATTTAATAAAGTAACGGTTTGCACAGGGGGATTACTCCCATAGGCCGTAGGTTGTCCGGAGCCATCAATAGAGTCGACGTTATAGCCGTAATAAGTTTCTAATGTTGTATCGCATCCCACATAATCATCCTGAGCATAGCCTATATCAGTATCGGTAAATAATCCCATATACAGTGAATCATACACACGGTTTGAACGATTATACACCATATAGTTCATGAAAACCGTTTTGGCCAGTAAAGGATCAGAATCAAAGGCATAAGCCATGGCATGAACTTCCACCCCCAGCTTTTTTCCACCGGTTTCGGTATGTTGATACACCGAATCATTTATAATAAAGTAAATTGCCTGATCGCCCCTTATTTTAGGATAATCGCCATTGGCAGGAATATAGGCGCTATCTCCATCCACATCCACAAAGGGAGCCAGATAATAATTGAGACCTAAAGCAGGATTGGAATACACAGGCCATTGGCTGATGGATTGGGGAACAACATAACCCGCGTCATTCCAATGAGCCATGTGATAATCGATCTCTGACTTATTGATTTTCCATACCTGGTTCCAGTTATACATTTCTGTAAAAGCATTATTCGAATCCATGATGGGGCCCGGATAATAATCCCTGCCATTGCCATGATATCGTTCACCGGCTAAATAAAGATCTCCCTGATTCTTTCCACCCAACCATAAAGAAGAACAGAAAATCGAATACTTGCCGCTATCCTTAGGATATTCAAATCCGGGGAAACCCATTTCCTCACCAAACAGATTCACCCCTCCTGTATGAATATTAGCTTTGATTTTATTAATATCCAAATAGCCAAAAGCCTCATTATAAACTGATGTAACGGAAACATTATCTATAGAATTTGTCCCGTTACTATCGATCACACCACCGGTAGCATTTTTATCGGATACTACTATCCATCTTAAGTAAACTTCAGGCTGATTCTCGCATATCACCGGCAATGGGGCATTGACAACCCGGCCCAATATAAAGTTGTTTGATGAGCATTTAATGGTATCTGTTATTACATCGGTCCATAATCCTGTCAATCCTATTCTGTATTGTATCTTAAAATCTCCGGGACCGGTAACCGATGACTTTTGATAACTGCTAACCTTTAAGTTCTTTTTTGCAATAGTGGAGATCACTGTGTAATACCCTCCTTCAAAATTCATAGCATTTACCCATCCATCGGTGGTAAGGGAATAACTACTTATTCCTGAAGGGAAAGTGTAGGAAGCCGAATAAGTGGCCTCTCTTAATAATTGGTCGCCTGTATTGTATACATTGGCGGCAGTGGGAGCATAACTATTAGTAACATTAAACTGGTATGCCACTAATGTTTCCTGTGCGGAAAGCGAAATACTGATCAACATAATAACGCTTAAAAAAAGTAAATGTTTTTTCATAGCTCAATATTTTTATAAAGGTAAAGAAATTAAAATCGTTATAAAGGTAATACCATATAAAACTATTTTATGATCAATTAAGTTAACGGTAGGTTTGATTAAGTTAACGGTAAATTTTAAGCCATTTTTGAACATTTTACCTCTGTTTTTGGCAAAATAATTTTCCCTCATCCGTAATTTTAAGTACTTTTATTGCTTCTATTTTGAAAACACTCCTGCATGGAATATCGTGAAAACGAACAATTGAAACTGGCTTCGGAATTTGTTCAGTTTACGAACCGAAATGTATTTCTCACCGGTAAAGCAGGCACCGGCAAAACCACATTTCTACACCATCTGAAAAAGATCACCCCCAAACGTATGGTGGTAGTGGCGCCTACAGGAGTAGCAGCCATCAATGCAGGGGGAGTTACCATACATTCTTTCTTTCAGTTGAGTTTCGCTCCGGCCGTTCCTGCCTTTGCTCAAACGCGAAACACATTTAATGATAAGGAAGGATATAAACGAAAGTTCAGCCGCGAAAAGATCAGACTCATCAAATGCATAGACCTGCTGGTGATTGATGAGATCAGCATGGTCAGGGCCGATATACTGGATTCGGTGGATGAGGTGTTGCGCAAATACCGCAACCGTTCCAAACCCTTTGGTGGGGTTCAATTGTTGATGATAGGCGACCTGCATCAGTTGTCGCCTGTGATCAAAGATGATGAATGGGCCATACTCAGAGATTACTATCCCAGTGTCTACTTCTTCGACAGCCATGCACTGAAAAACTCAAATCCCATTAGCATAGAGCTCAAAGAAATCTTTCGCCAATCGGACAAATATTTTATCGACCTGCTCAACAAGGTTAGAGATAATAAGACGGATACGGAAACTATTTCGGAGATCAACACCCGATATATTCCCAACTTTAAGTACAATGACGACGAAGGATATATCACCCTGACCACCCACAATGCCTTTGCGGCCGAAATGAACCGTGCCAAACTGGATGAGATCAAAACTACTCCATATTATTTTACAGCCAATATTACCGGAGATTTTCCTCCTCATGATTTCCCTAACGAGGACAAGCTCGAACTGAAAACCGGAGCGCAAGTAATGTTCATCCGCAACGACTCAGCGGCAGAACGTAAATATTATAATGGTAAGATTGGAAAAATTACTCGCATAGAAGACGAACTGGTATACGTGCAATGCCCCGGCGAATCATACGAGATAGAGGTAGGAAAAGTAGAATGGGAGAATGTGAAATACAGCCTCAACGATTCCACCAAGGAGATCAACGAAGATGTGGTAGGCACCTTCATGCAACTGCCACTTAAACTGGCCTGGGCCATAACCATTCACAAAAGTCAGGGGCTTACTTTCGAAAAGGTGATCATAGATGCCAATGCAGCTTTTGCTTACGGACAGGTGTATGTTGCCCTGAGCCGCTGCCGCACTTTCGAAGGCATAGTACTCAGCACGCCCATATCACTTTCGGGCATCAAAACTGACTCACTGGTGCTGAATTACTCAGACTCCACCCGACAGAATGAACCCGGCCCTGAAAATCTTCTGGAATCAAAAAGACTCTTTCAACAGGATCTCATCTTCGAACTATTCGATTTCAAACTAATACGCTATCGCTTCGATGATCTCATAAAACTCACCACGGAACATTCCAGGGTACTGGACCCAGGAATGATCATGGAAATTCAGGCAAAAAAGAAACTCTTCGATACTGAGATAATGCAGGTATCAGAAAAATTCAAGCAGCAGCTTACTCAACTCATGCTTACTGAACAACTGCCCGAAGAAAACCCCGATTTGCAGGCGCGTATGAAAAAGGCTACAGCCTATTTTCTGGCCAACATAAAAATGCATTTGACCGAGTTGCTCAACAATTTGATCTTCGACCCTGATAACAAAGCCATAAAAAAGGAACTCAACGAATCGTTGGAGAAGTTTCAGAAGGAGGTATTCATCAAATTCCTGTGTCTGGAGAATAGTACAGATGGATTCGACACCGTATCGTATATTAGGAAAAGAAGTGATGCTGAAGTGGACTTCCGACCTTCCCTAAAACCCAAAACCAAAGGCATGTTAAAGGTTCCAAAGACCATTCAACATCCTGATCTGTATATTGAACTTAAGCAATGGCGCGATAATCTGGCAGAAGAAAACAAGGTGCCGGTATTTCACATCCTACCTCAAAAGACTATACTCGAACTCCTGAATAAACTGCCCACTACCCTACCTGAATTAAGAACCATAAAAGGAATGGGCCAGATCAAAGTGCAACAATTCGGCGCCGACATCATTGGCCTGATAAAGGAGTACTGCATATTCAATGATTTAGTCCCCGAAAAAATTGAGATCCCTGTAAAGAAGAAGAAAGAAAAGAAAGACACAAAACTGATTAGTTTTGAACTCTTCCAATCAGGTAAAACAGTTGGAGAGATAGCTATGGAAAGGTCTGTTACTACCAGTACCATTGAAGGCCATCTGGCATATTATGTAGGTATAGGCAAGCTGGATGTGACTGAGTTGGTATCAGAAGAAAAACTTCAAAAGGTTTTACATCTCATAAATGAAAACCCTCAAAAACCACTGAGCGAGATAAAGAACACTTTTGGCGATGCCCTTTCTTATGGCGAATTAATGCTCATTGTTCAACACAATTTGTGGATGCAGAAAGCATAGTTCAATTGAAAAACCTCCCTAACTGTCAATCAAAATAAAACATCCCCAAATCTCAGTCAGACAAAAGCTTTTACTTATAGTTATCAAATATACCCTGTTAATAATTAGACAGTATTTGAGGTAAATCAGGGCGCATTAAATAATAAATTCGCGAAAAAATAGTTATATTAAGCGTAATGTAATTATTTCACAAACGATATTACCTTAAAGCGTATCATTATGCTCAAAAGATGTAAAAGATTACTTATTTATCTGGCCCTGCTGCCCATGACTTATGGTGCCTTTGCCCAGAGAACTTCTACTTACCAGCCTCCCTTGTTGCAATATCATGATGGACTTGAGTTATTCAACAAGGAAAAATACGGAGCTGCACAGGAAAAATTCAATGAATTGGAAGCTTCAGTCAATACGCCTTCAGAAATGCTGGCCAATGCGCAATACTATGAAGCGGTATGTGGATTGCTGCTATTCAACAATGATGCAGAAAACCTGGGCATGGATTTCATTAAGAGCCACCCTGAGAACCCGAAAGTAAATACTACTTATTTTCTCTTGGGAAATTATTTTTTCAAGAACAAAAAATACAAAGATGCGCTGGCTGCTTTTGAAAAAGTAGATATCGAACTGCTGAATCAGAACGACCTCAATGAATATTATTTCAAGATTGGCTACAGCTATTTCAGCGAGCAGAATTATGACAATGCCAAAAAGGCTTTTCACGAGATCATAGGCAAAGATTCCAAATACTTTGCACCTGCCAACTACTATTTCGCTCATATTGCTTACACAGAAAAGAACTACGAAACTGCACTGATAGCCTTTCGAAAACTACTCTCTGACGAAAACTACGGCAAAATTGCCCCTTACTACCTCATTCAGATCTACTATTATCAGCAGAAATATGATGATATCATCATCCTCGCTCCTGCCCTGCTCGATTCAGCCAGCAGCAAGAGAGTTCCTGAGATAGCACGTATCACAGCGGAAGCCTATTATCAAACCGAACGATATGCCGAAGCCATCCCCTATCTGGATATGTATCTTCAGAAAAACACTTTGCCATTGACCCGTGAGGATTATTATATGGTGGGCTATACTTATTACAAAGTGAACGATTGCAATAAATCCCTGCAATATTTTAATAAAGTTTCTACAACAAACAATGATTCACTTTCACAACTCACCTGTTACCATTTGGCCGAATGTTATCTGAAGACCAATCAGAAGCAATTTTCCATGAATATGTTTTCCTCAGCTTACAAGATGGATTTCGACAAGGAAGTGCAGGAAAATGCTATGTTCAATTACGCCAAGATGGCTTATGAGACAGCTTACAATCCTTACAACGAAGCCATCAATGTCTTTAATGCCTACATCGAAAAGTATCCCAACTCCAACAATATTGATGAGGCCTACGAGTTTCTATCGAACATATACCTGTCGACCAAGAATTACAAGGATGCTCTGACTGCACTGGAAAAGATCAAAAAACGGAATACAACCCTGAACGGAGCTTATCAGAAAATAGCTTATCTGAGAGGAATAGAATTGTTCAACAACCTTGATCTGGACGGTGCCAGAGATATGCTTGCCAAATCGCTGAAATACCCTTTGAATCCGAAGATCGAAATACATACCTATTACTGGATGGCTGAATCATATTTTCGTCAGGAGAAATTCGATTCTGCTGTTATCAATTATCAATTGCTTCAGGCCATTCCGGGAGCATTCGGCACCGAACTTTACACCAATTCCTATTATGGTTTAGGCTATAGCTACTTCAAAAAGAAAAACTATTCCTCGGCTCTGAACAATTTCAAGAAATA
>CAZNRQ010000007.1:0-24893 GCA_964574845.1 uncultured Bacteroidales bacterium | reverse complement strand
CCAAGATAGTAGGTCTGGATTATGGTGCCAACGTAAAAGTGATTTACCGCAAAGTAGGCAAGTTTGCCAATTCCTGGGGTTTCGGTTTGGATATTGGAGTTCAGTACGACCTGAAGAAGTGGCATTTTGGAGCTGTGGCCCGCGATGTAACTTCCACCTTTAATGCCTGGAACTATAATCTCGACGATGCCACCAAAGAAGTGTTCACCCGTACGGGCAATGAAATCCCGAAGAACTCTGTGGAATATACCTTGCCCCGCTTGAATCTGGGTGCTGCACGATTTTTCGATTTCGGAAAGAAATTCTCGGCTCTGGTCGATCTGGATATGGACATGACTTTCGACGGCAAGCGTAATGTTTTGATCAAAAGCGACCCCATTTCCATCGATCCTCATATAGGAGTGGAATTTGGGTACAACAACATAGTGTTTTTGCGCGGCGGCGTGGGTAATTTTCAGAAAGAGACCAATATCGACGGCAAAAAACGAACCTCATTCCAACCCAATATTGGTGTGGGGATAGTAATAAAGAAGATCGTGGCTATTGATTATGCATTGACCGATGTGGGTAATGCGTCCATAGCCTTGTATTCGAATGTGTTTTCTTTGAAAGTAAATATCAACAGGAAAAAAACTGCTACCGACAATAAAGACAAATAAAAAAATAATTTTCCGTGGCCTATGAGAAAATTTTTACTCGCTTTTATTCTTCTTCTTTTCGGAATTTCGGCCAGACTTTCTGCCCAGACCTATGGCAACGAATGGATCAACTATTCGCAAAGCTATTATAAAATCTATGTGAGCACCAATGGCTTCTGCCGTATTGGATACAATTCCCTCATAAATGCGGGAATTCCCCTGGGAAGCATTGACCCGCGAAGCCTTCAGGTTTTCAACAAGGGGGTGGAACAGTATATTTATGTGAAAGGCGAAACCGATGGAGCCTTCAACACCAACGATTATATAGAATTTTACGCGGAGAAGAACGACGGTTCTCTGGATACTCCCTTATATAAAGGCATCAATGGACAAGTCAACAAGGCTTACAGTTTGTTCAGCGATTCGGCGGTTTACTTTATTACCTGGAATTCATCCATCAACAACCGCAGGATCATCATCGACAATGATGTCAGTTTTACTTCGTACACTCCTATCACTTACATCAATAAAACCTCACGCCAGAATTATACCACACAATATTTTGCCGGTGAGACCAACACCATAGGCATTACCGACCCCGACTACACCGCCTGCGAAGGCTGGTTCGATAGTCCCATTAATCAGGGAACCAGCATAACAAAAAGTGTTCCTACCGTCAATAAATATAGTTCCGGGGCCAATGCCACCGCTGAGTTTATTTTAGTAGGCGCCTCCAACTTTGCTTTGTTGAATCCGGATCATCATATGCGCATAACTTTTGCCGGAAATACCATTGATACTTTGTATGACGGCTATAAGGTCCAGAAGTTTACCAGAAGCATTCCTATTTCCCTCTTAGGTAATACCTCCACTGATTTCACATTTTCATCCATCAATGACCTGGGAAGCGGCCAGGACAGAAGCACCGTTGCTTACATACAGATCAAATATCCCCACAATCTCAACCTCGAAGGCTCTTCTGCTTTTTGGTTCCAGGCTATGGACTCGCCTCAGCCCAAGTCGCTCTTTAATTTTACCAATCTTAGCCTGACGGCGGGTGATACGGCCCGCTTGTACGATATTGGTAACCACCGTATGATGAAGGTAGTTTTCGATGGTGTTTCTTACAAATGTTTATTGCCTAATTCGGGTAACGAAAAGAACTGCGTGATCTTTGCCAACAGTACCATTAAAAATGTTACCAAGATTTATCCGGTGGGGAGTAACGGGCAGTTTGTCAATTATAAGCTGCTGGCCAATGCCGATCAATCCGATTATTTTATTATTACACATCTCAGCTTATGGGATGAGGCCGAGAACTATAAAGCCTATCGCAATGGAACAGGCTTTCATGCCATGACCATAGACGTAGATCATTTGTATGATGAGTTTGCTTACGGAATATTGAAATCACCCCTGAGTATAAGGAATTTCATTCGCTACGCTTACAACAATTTTAATGTACAACCCAAAGACATTTTCCTCATAGGCAAAGGCTATCGTGCCGCCACCGACGGTTCCTATCCTGCCTATCGCAACAGCACCTTCTATAACAATCTTACCCTGGTTCCTTCCTATGGTTATCCTCCTTCGGACAACCTTTTCTCACAGGGTATTGTGGACACCTTGTACGAGCCGGCCATCCCCATTGGTCGGCTGAGTGCCAGGAATCCCCTGCAGGTGAACATTTATCTGCAGAAAGTAATGCAATATGAGGTCGCCCAGCTGAATCCCCAGCAATGGATGAAGACGGTTTTGCATTTTGGCGGAGGTACAAACACCACCGAACAAACCGCTTTTGCTTTTTATCTTAACAATTACAAACAAACCATTCAGGGGCCCTATTTTGGAGGCGATGTGAAGACCTTTTTGAAGACTTCAACGGCACCCATACAAATCAATCAGTCGGACTCATTAAAGACACTCATAAATAACGGAGTTTCTATGATGACTTTCTTTGGGCATGCAGCGGGTATTGGCTTTGATCAGAGTATCGACAATCCTTCGGAATACAACAATTACGGAAAATATCCTTTTCTGCTGGCCAACTCCTGTTATGCCGGCGACATCTTCCAGTATACAAACAGCAGCAGTGAGGAATTTATTTTTATTGAGAACAAGGGTGTCATTGCCTATCTGGCTTCCATTTCTTTGGGATTACCCGGACCCTTGAATTCCTATTCCAACGAACTCTATAAAAACATCAGTTTTACCAGCTATGGCAAATCCATAGGAGAGATCATCAAAAAGACCATTGGCACCATTCAGGGCCCCGACCTTACACTGAAGGAAACCTGCCTGACCATGACCCTGCACGGCGATCCGGCTCTTCATATTAACTCTTTCGAAAGGCCCGATTATGTGATTACTGCGCCTGATGTCTACTTTAACCCTCCCAATGTTACTTCCGAACTCGATTCCTTCAATATTGTGATCATCGCCAACAATATCGGCCGTGCTGTAGCAGATTCCATGGTGGTGGAAACCGTTCGCACCTTTCCTGACGGAACCACAACAACCACTTATAGCAATAAGATCCGTGCTCCTTATTTCAAAGATACCCTCACCCTAAGGTTGCCGGTTGATCTTTCGAACGGACTTGGATTGAACAAGTTTAAGATTACTCTTGATTTTTTTAACGAGATAGATGAGATGTCGGAGCTGAACAACTCGGTCGATGTCAATCTGTTCATCAAGTCGTCCGAGATAGTGCCGGTTTATCCTTATAAATATGCAGTGATACCTACCTTGCCTGTCACGCTCAAGGCTTCCACAGGTTTCCCCTTCATGGGCACCGAAACCTATGAGTTTCAACTGGACACTACCGATACTTTCAACAGTCCTGTTCTTCAAACGGGACATGTAACCCATTCGGGCGGGGTGGTCAACTGGATGCCTACTTTCCCCATCACTACCGACAGTATTGTGTATTACTGGCGGGTGAGCATTGATTCGGGGGCGGTTCATACCAGCTACAACTGGCGCGAAAGTTCCTTCCAGTATATTGCAGGCAAAAGCGGTTGGGGACAGGCTCATTTCTTTCAGTTCAAAAACGATAAGTACCAATATGTGAATTTCAACCGACCTCAGCGTAAGTTCGAGTTCGTAAATAATGTTCTGTCCCTGTCTTGCCAAACCGGATTCTATCCTTACATCCCCTGGAACGAGGAGTGGTACAAGATCAACAATGTGGTGAAATCAACCTGGGCTTACCTATTGGATAACGGCAACGGTATGCTGCTGGCCCTGTTCGATCCCATTTCGGGCGAAGCCAAAAAGAATTCACACCTGCCTCAGTTCGAGCCACGCTGGGAATTTTCTACAGCGAATTCAGCAGCCCGCATGGAACTCGAAAACTTTATCCGCGATTCTATACCCACGGGATATTATGTTTTGGCCTACAGTCACCGAAATCATTTTGCCGAGAATTATGATACTACCCTTTACGAGCAATTCGAAACCCTGGGTAGTTCGCAGATACGAAGTGTGCACAACAACATTCCCTACATCCTGTTTGGGAAAAAAGGCAATGCCCCGGGCACGGCCAACGAAGTAACGGGCACCACCATCAGTTCTATTATTAACCTTACCGACTCCGTTTTCACCAAATGGAAACGGGGATATGTAGAATCCGAAGTGATAGGTCCGGCCAGCAAATGGGGCTCGCTTCACTGGCATCAGAAGGGCATGGAAACCCCCTCCAACGATGTGGTCAGCCTCAGCGTGATGGGCATACGCCTCAACGGAGTGGTGGATACACTCATCTACAATCTTCCGCCCGATTCGGCCGATGTGTACAATCTGAACTATCGCATTGATGCTTCGGTGCATCCTTATATCAAGCTTTTCGCCAAAATGAAGGACGACAGCCTGCACACACCTCCGCAAATGAAGCGCTGGCAGGTGCTATTCGATGCCATTCCGGAAACGGCCCTCGATCCTTCCCTGCATTTCTATTTTCATGCCGATACCATTCAGGAAGGCGACAAACTGGTGTTTAGCACAGCCACACACAACATCAGCGATTTTCCTATGGATAGCCTGCTGATAAAATACTGGATCATCGATCATAATCACAACACCATTCCCCTGGGGCAGTTCCGTCACAGGCCGCATCCTGCCGGCGATATTTTGGAAGATACTATCATTGCCGATACCCGCGGACTGGATGGTCTCAACAGCCTGTGGATAGAAGTCAATCCGAATAACGACCAACTGGAACAAACCCATTTCAACAACCTGGGCGAAATCAACTTCTTTGTGACCAAAGATAAGATCAACCCCCTTTTGGATGTTACTTTCGACGGAGTGCACATACTGGACGGAGATATAGTTTCGGCCCGTCCGGAGATACAGATCACCCTGAAAGACGAAAACAAATTCCTGGCACTGAACGATACCAGCAAATTCAGGGTTTACCTCATCAAGCCCGAAAGCACTGATCAGACAAGGGTATATTTTATGAAAGAAGGTCAGGAGATCATGCAGTTTATTCCCGCTTCACTGCCGCACAACTCATGCAAGATTCTCTACAAGGGCGATTTCCCCACAGATGGGGTCTACAAACTCATTGTGGAAGCTCAGGATATGTCGCGCAACGAATCGGGTTCCAACGATTATTCCATCTCATTCGAGGTGATCAACAAACCCAGTATCACCCATGTGATGAACTGGCCCAACCCCTTCACCACCGCCACTCATTTTGTGTTTACGCTTACAGGCTCCGAGGTGCCTACCTATTTCAAGATACAGATCATGACCATCACCGGCAAGGTGGTGCGCGAAATCGACCTTTCGGAACTGGGCAACATTCATGTGGGACGCAATGTTACGGACTATGCCTGGAACGGTACCGATGAGTTTGGCGACCGACTGGCCAATGGGGTGTACCTCTATCGTGTGGTGACGCGCCTTCACGAAAGCAAGATTGACCTGAACGAGTCAAAGGCCGATCAGTATTTCAAAAAGGAATTCGGCAAAATGTACCTAATGGGCAATTAGTTCCACCGATAAAACCTGCCTGATGTCGCCACGGTTTTTCACAAGCTTCTTCCATCATCCTGATAAAACCTTTGGGTTATTCTCTCTCATTGCCCTGCTGATGCTGCTGCTTTCGTCGGGCATACCCTTCTTCTGGGATAATATTGCCCTGTCGGAGGTGGCCAACTATTATTACGACACCTCCTTCCGTCATCTTATTCCGCCTGCCGATTCCGATTTCGGTGCCTTCACGCTCGAGGCTTTTTATTTGTCGGCTGTCTGGAGCCTGCTGGGCCATACCCTGCCGGTGAGCCATATGGCCATGGCGCCTTTTCTGGTGGGCATTTTGTGGGAGGTTCGCAAGATATCGCTGCGGGTGGTACGACCCGGGTATCTGCCCCTCATCTATTTGCTGCTGCTGGCCGATCCGGCTTTAGCCACCCAAACCCTGCTCATGGGCTACGATGTGTTTATGCTGTATTTTGTACTGCTGTCGGTGCGGCTGTTGTGGGAGAAGAAACCCCTGTGGTATGCCCTGAGCCTGCTGCTGCTTTCGGCGGTTTCGGTCAGGGGTATCATCTTTGTGGTTTGTCTTTTTCTGACTCAGGGGTTCATTACCCTGTTTATCGATAAAACGAAACTCCGCTTTCGCGAAATGTGGGTCTATCTGCCTGCCCTGGTTTTTGTGCTGGTCTGGTCAGTGTTTCATTACGTATCGACGGGATGGTGGCTGATGAATCCGGTGAACGTTAGCCACCGCTCTGCCAACGGCTTCACTATGCTGTTGCGGCAGTTGGGCTATGTGATCTGGAAACTTATAGATTCGGGACGAATAGCCCTGTGGATATTTTGCGGCTGGGGGCTATGGATGCTCGCCAAACGCAGGATATGGACCGTGGAACTGAAGAAGTTCCTGCTGTTTCTGGCCCTGCCTTTGTTGCTGCAAACCGGGCTAATGATCTTTATCTCTAACCCCATTGGCCATAAATATTTCCTGCAGACCTTCCTTTTTCTGAGCATCATGGCGGTTGTTCTTTTGCAGGAGTTTTCATCCGCCGGCAAGCGTCTGTTGCTGACCTTTTCGCTGCTACTGATGCTGCTGGCGGGCAATTTTATTATGTATCCTCAGAAATACGGCAATGCCTGGGACACTTCGCTCAAGGTGCTACCATTTTTCAGGGCCGAAAGGCAGATGAAAGACTTTGTCGTGACCAACCACATCCCTCCGGCGGAGGTGTTCACCGCCTTTCCGCTCACAGCCAACCGCCGCTTTTCTTATCTGACAGAAGATTTCGCCTACAGCGAACTGCAGCCCGGCAGACTGGATTCCTGCCATTACCTGCTTTGCTCCAACCTGCTCAATGTGGCTGACCTCTCGCCCTGGCGCGAAGCCGAAACCCACTGGACCCCGCTCTTCAGGGTGGAAATAGGACAGGTGTATTTGGGATTGTATAGAAGGCCGGGGGGAAATACAGGTAAATAACTATTAGTGTGTAGTTGATAATATCCATGTTATTTTTGGCGCAATTTTTTAAATAACAATAAGCAAACATTAAACAACAAATAAATTACAATGTCTATATTTTTTAAAATTCAAACTGTTTAGTCCTCCGGTTTGGTTTTTTTCAATGTTTTTTATTTGATTTATTAATATTTACCGGACACCGAAAACATTTATTCTTATATTAAAATTGAAAAGTTGATAGTTGAATGCATTTCCATCAGATGAGAAGTGATTTCCGCAGAAATAGTTAGTAATACTCATACAACGAAAACAGTTCCATTAACGGCAAAATAAATTCCGTTAATAGAGAAAGTATTTCCACTGTTAGTGAAAGCATTCCCATGAAACAGAAAAGTAACACTAAATAATGAATATAGTTCCGCCAGCAAGTAAGATCTTTCCACTAAAATTGAAGGTTTTGCCAAAATCATGTAAAGTATTTTTTTGATTAAAAAAATCAATTCCAATTGTAATGAAATCTATTCCACCTAAATTAAGGCCATTTTTATCGTCGAAAAGACTTCCATTATGAATGAACTCCTTTTCGTGCATAAAGAAAGAATTTCCGAAAAAATAAAAGACACGTCTACAATTGACCAGCATAAGACCATTTTTAACAGTATTTTTGGATTGGTAAAGAGCAGGTTTCATGAATTATCAGCGCATAAGTTATAATAATTTAGAATTGATGAATTTTCATAGTGCTCATTATTAGCTATATATACCCCCCCCACTATTTTATTTTCAAAAAAAACAAAAAATACTTGCATTTTAAAAAAAATTACCAGTATATTTGCGATGAAATAGATATAAGGGGAGATTTAACTTTTTTTGTGAAATTTTTAAAATTGTTATAGAATATTTAACCTTTAATACACACTTTTATGGAAGACAAATATGGTTACGCCATGTTATCTGATGCCCGGGTTATAAAAACCGGCGAAAACTTTGATGCAGAACTTGCTGCAAATACTTTTCTGGCAGGTCTTTTCGACACTTTACACAACAATCATATTGATGAAGAAAAGATGGCTATAAAATTGGATGTTTCAACCAAAGAGTTTACCAAAGAAGGTGTAGCCATTAGAGATAAGGCAGCCTTCGAATTCAGTATTGCTGCATCTGTAGCCAGTGGTTATGGAACATCTAATAATATTAGTGTGCTGGTAGAATTAAATAAATATACCAATTGGTTTATTAGAAAATGCACTCTGGATGATCAATTGATACATTGTAAGAAAATACTGCAAGTATTAGGTGGTTACACTGTAGGACTGGCAACAGCAGGATTGAATGCTGCATTCATAACTACTTTGACTGAAGATATAACCCAAATGGAGGCGCTGACCTTAATTCCTCAAGACATGATAGATGCGCATAAAGCGCTGAAAATTCAATTTGTCGATCATATGGGCAAATCAAAGGAGTTTTTGGACAAACAGATGGATAAAGCCATGGAACTATATCGCATCACTAATGTACCCTTCTATTTATTGTATACTGCATCACGCAAAGCCAGACATCACCACAGAAAAAGGAAATTGCCTGTGCCAGACCCCGAAGCGACTACAGGTATATTAGAACTTATGGTGCTTTTTAAAGAGAGCATGGATGCTGCAGCGGGAGTTAGTTTTATTGTACCGGTACTTAATATTTCGCAAACCACGGACGAAGACGGAGAAATTTATTGCGACCAGCTTGTACCCGGTACTTATACTGCAAAACTTACTATGGATGGCTATAAATCGATAGAATTTGAATTTACCATAGAGGCTGCAAAAACGAACATGCTTCAATTTTTAATGGAAAAATTGTAATAGTCAAAAAAGAGAATAAAATAATTAGGGCCAAAAGGCATCAAAATACACAAGAAAAGAGTTTCGAATAAATAGACAGGTATTTTGGGGTTTTTATAATCAAAAACCGATGAACATTTAAGAAATGAGAGTAAAAAATTATTATAACAGCTGCACTACATACAGCCTGTAAGGGGAGGTTCATTTTATATATTGAACCTCCCTTTTTTGTTTTAAATTCACATAAATTTCAATATTAGATGACGATGTAAAATTATTTTTACACGATAAACAAATTTTTTTTGACGATGAACGAATATTTTTTCGTATCTTAGCGGTAAATATTAAAGAAATGAAAGTTGTAAAAGCGATTGTTTTTTTCTGTTTACTTTTAGTAATAATAGATTTACAGGCGCAAAACCTCGTTCCTAATGGAGGATTTGAGGATTATTATAGTTGTCCGTCAAATTATTCTCAAGTTGATTCTTGCATTTTTTGGATCAATCCAACATTAAGCACACCTGATTATTTTAATCAATGTGCAACAGTACCTACATTAAGTATTCCTAAAAATAATTATGGCTATCAGACTCCAAAAAGTGGTAACGCTTATTGTGGAATAATTACCTATTTTCCCTCTGAATTTCAAAATTATCGTGAGTATATAGAAGTTCCTTTGAAAAGCTCATTGATTGCAAATGTTTGTTATCATGTTTCATTTTATGTAAATTTATCTAATAGTAGTAAAAAATCAAGCAAAAATATTGGAGCCTATTTTTCAGATTCCATAATAAAAGATATAAATTGCTATTGTCCTTTACCATTTACCCCTCAATTCAGTAATCAATCGTCCAATTTGCCTGATACATTGAGCTGGACCCTGATAGAAGGTGATTTTATAGCGGGGGGAGGAGAGAAATATATGATTATTGGGAACTTCAGTAATGATGCATCGACAAGCACTGCTAATGTAAATAGCAATGGGTGGCTATCACATGTGTATCTTTATATAGACGAAGTTTCGGTTTATGCATGCAATACTCCTGTTTATTCAGCCAATGCAGGCGCTAATCAGGATATTTGTAATGGGAAAACAACCTCACTTGAGATGCTTCATCAGGAGGACTATAAGTACAGATGGTTTACAATTGACAGCAGCCTGATAGATACTACTAATATTATTACAGTTACCCCTCCAACCACAACAAAGTATGTCTTATGGATAAAAAACCTGATTTATGAAGAAAGCTGGGATACGGTGACAGTGAATGTGATGAACGATTGCCCGCAGGAAATAGAAATACCCAATGTGTTTACACCCAATGGAGATGGCTATAATGATGAATTCAAAATTAAGGGAGAATCAATAAAAGAAATAAACTTGATTGTTTATAATCGTTATGGAAAACAAGTGGTTGAAATAAATGACCCACTGAAAGGATGGGATGGCACAAAAAACAACGGACAAAAAAGCGATGAAGGGGTGTATTACTTTGTGGCTGTGATTACGATGCAATCGGGTGAAAAAGTGAATAAAAACGGGACAGTTACTTTACTGAGATGAAAAGAATACTGACATATTGCGGACTTTTCTTATTTGCTTTGCAATTACAGGCGCAAAACCTCGTTCCTAATGGGGATTTTGAAGAATATAAGGGGTGTCCCACTGGGGGGGCACAATTAGACTCATGTACATTTTGGTTTAACCCCTCAAATGCATCTCCTGATTACTATAATCATTGCAGTTTAAATCCCTTAACAAGTGTTCCTTATAATAATTTTGGAATCCAAAAACCACATAGTGGAAATGGCTACGCAGGACTAATTACTTACTGGCATCCTGAGGTGCCAAATTATCATGAGTTTATTGAAGTACCTTTAAAAACACTTCTTGAACCTAATGTTTGTTATCATGTTTCCTTTTACGTAAATTTATCTAATAGTAGTAAAAAATCCAGCACTAACATTGGAGTCTATTTTTCGGATTCTATTATAAAGGATGTAAATTGTTATTGTCCATTACCATTTACTCCCCAATTTAGTAATCAATCGGTCAATTTGCCCGATACATTGAATTGGACCCTGATAGAAGGGGATTTTATAGCCAACGGCGGAGAACAATATATGATAATTGGAAATTTTCTAAACGATGCTGCTACCATTACTACTTATGTTAATAGCAGCGGATGGCTTTCGCAAGTGTATCTTTATATAGACGATGTTTCGGTTTATGCATGCAATACTCCTGTTTATTCAGCCAATGCAGGCGCTAATCAGGATATTTGTAATGGGAAAACAACCTCACTTGAGATGCTTCATCAGGAGGACTATAAGTACAGATGGTTTACAATTGACAGCAGCCTGATAGATACTACTAATATTATTACAGTTACCCCTCCAACCACAACAAAGTATGTCTTATGGATAAAAAACCTGATTTATGAAGAAAGCTGGGATACGGTGACAGTGAATGTGATGAACGATTGCCCGCAGGAAATAGAAATACCCAATGTGTTTACACCCAATGGAGATGGCTATAATGATGAATTCAAAATTAAGGGAGAATCAATAAAAGAAATAAACTTGATTGTTTATAATCGTTATGGAAAACAAGTGGTTGAAATAAATGACCCACTGAAAGGATGGGATGGCACAAAAAACAACGGACAAAAAAGCGATGAAGGGGTGTATTACTTTGTGGCTGTGATTACGATGCAATCGGGTGAAAAAGTGAATAAAAACGGGACAGTTACTTTGGTAAGATGAAAAGAATATCTCCCTTAGCCTCTAAGCTTAGGGTAAAATAATGAATATAGAAGTTAAGGAAAACGATTTGAAAAATGATAAAACAGAGAAGCAATAAAAAACCTCCCAAGCAAGCTAAGAAAAATACCAATAGACCAATATCAATAAATTACTAAACTAACAGAGGAGGCAAAGGCAAAGATACAAAAAAAAATTGCAAAATAGTTAAGTTTTTTTAGAAACCCTGCCCAGGTACATCTGAAAAGATTCATTCTTATCAGACTTCGACCGTAAAATAACGCGGTCGATGAATAATCCATTTTCTAAAAAAACCTAAACTATGAAAAATCGACTACTTTTTTTAAAGAAATTCTTTTTATTGTTGTTATTAATCGGGGTGAGTGAGCTAACTGCTCAAAACACATGCATAAATGCAATACCAGATACAGCAACTAATGATTGTAAGGAAAAACTACACTACTTTAATAATAGTAATGATTATTGGGTAAAATTTGTTGCAACTTCAAATCACATATTTATTAAAATAGGAGATTCATTGCAGCAAATAAATCCTATAAACTCAATCGCTCTTTTTGAAGGATCATGTGATTCCTTAGTAATGATTAATAGCAGTAATTCAGAAAATAAAATTGATGACACGACATTATTATTAGATAGTGAATATTACATTAGAGTTTCTCGAACTCAACAATCATCACTTCCATTCAGTTTGCTTTTAAAAAATTCAACCCAAACTGTTTATCCATCATTTACCATTGTTGGATCAAGTTCCACATGTTGTTATGGATCAGTCATTATTCAAAACCTAACACCTCAAAATCCAACAACAGGATTTTATTCATTTCAAACTTATCCAAATGTTGTTGGTTTGGTTGCAATCTGGGCAGCTGCATCTCCTCCAACTTATCCGGGATTTCCATATAATGGGACTTATGAATTACAAATACCTCCAAGTGTTTGTCAAAATTTAAATAATTATCCATTCACTGCTCCAAGCTATACTCAAGATTTGCGTATGTTTTACAGTGGCAATACATGTGACAATTATCATTCTTTGTCTATTACTGTTTATCCCCGGCCACAAATAACCATATCGCCCTCCAATCCTGTAATTTGTCCCGGTACATCAACAACTCTGACAGCAAATGGGGCATCCACATATTTGTGGCAACCTGGTAACATTACTGGATCAAGTATAACAGTTCAACCGATAGTAAATACAACTTATACAGTGACCGGAACATCACAATATGGATGCACAGAATCGACAACGATTACAGTAACTATGGACCAATCCTTTCCCCATGCCACTGTAAATAATGAAGTGATTGATTGCGGAGACTGCGCTACGCTTACGGTATCAGGAACTAATATTGGAAGCTATCTGTGGAGCACTGGTGAAACCACTGCATCAATATATGTTTGCCCTAACGGAACGACACAATACACCGTAACCGTTACCAATGCTTTGGGGTGCAATCCAAGAGTGTTAACAGCTACAGTTACCATTCCGCCTTCGCCGGCAAAACCAGAATTAGAGTATTTTGTTAATAATACCTGTGGAGAAGGGCAGCATACTTATCCTTATTGTGTGAAAGACCCGATAACAACAATGGGATATAACTATCAATGGTTGATTACTTCAACCAACCCTCTCAGTTATCCAACTCCAGGTACATTTAACGGGGGGATTTCAACAGGCTCGTGTGTGAATATAACCTGGAATGACGCTAATATACCTCCTTTGCCGGGATATGCCATTTTGAGACTTACAGTGACTGATAATCACAAATGCAGCTCGTTTGAAGAGTTTCACATTTTCCAATGTTGTGAAGGTCCATGGGGTGAAGACCCTCCTATGGATTTAATTACTTTGAATAATACTGATGCTGTTAGTGGACTAAACTCCAATAATTATACTGGAACCACATTTTTAATAAATGGGAATTTTTTTGTTAATAAAAATCTAACAATCCACAGCTCTGAAATTAAATTTGGACCTGAAGCACAAATAATCATAGAACCTGAATATGATCTTGTTATCGACAACACTTCTCTATTAGATCAGGGATGCGGTTTTATGTGGAAAGGAATTATTGTGGATAATGCCTCATCATCCCTTTTCGTTGATGGGTCAACCATAAAAGATGCATATACCAGTATACAGGCAAAAAATAAAGCATTCCTTGATATAACCAATAATATTTTTAGCAATAATAATGTGGGTATACAAATGAAAGATTACATAAATCCTTCCAATAATACAGTAAAAATTATAGGCAATAGATTTAATTCGCACATTCTTATAGGAAACATTTCCTTTTACCCGCCTTATAATTTGCCGTACAAAAAACCCTTTGCCGGAATAGAAGTATTACATTGCAATAATATTACTATCGGGAAAGAAAATATTGGTTCAGTGGTTAATACGAATAGGTTTCAAACACTTTATAATGGCATCAGGAGCAAAAATTCCGAAATAAATGTGTATAATAATACTTTTACGGATATCCAGGCAAGTTTTGGAGGCATTGGAATTCATGGTATAAATGAACCTATGGGAGTGGGTATATATTCGGCTAACACTATCATAAATCATCCTATTGGGTTTGCTACACAAGGGATAACCATTGGAAGTAGTGTAGATAAAGCCAATTCATTTACAGATTGTTTTTATGGGGTGTATTTGCATAACAACCGTCATTTTTTGGTTTCACTAAATACTTTTGATAATAATTATTCAGCCATTAATGCCAGTGAGATTTTTCATTTTACGGGCAGCAAGATTATTTTTTATAACACCATAGATAACGTAAAATATTGTGGCATTGCTCTGAAAAGTATGAAAAATTGCATGACACAGTTTAATGAAATATCGAATATAACAGCTATTCCTGTTAATCAGACTTCTCCTAATTTACGAAGATACGGCATCAATGCTAAAGGCTGTAATAAAACCACCATTTATGGAAACAGAATCATTAATACAACTGCAACCACTGATCTGCGATTGGAAGGTATAAGTGTACAGGGAGGAGATTATTATGTTGCCTGCAATACGATTGAAAAGATAGGTAAAGCGCTGAACTTTTATGGAAACTCTCCATCGATGATAGAAATGAATCAAATGGTAAATACACCCTACGGAATTTATCTTAACCACGGATTTATTGGGGATCAGGGTAGTGAAGGACATCCATCTGATAATAAATGGATATCGCCTTCAAATTTCATAGAACATACATATACTACTCAAAACTCAACAGTTTCTAATATGTACTTGAGAGGATATTCTAATCCTCTCTGGTTTAACTATTTTTATCCAAATCCAATGACTAATGGCTCTAGTGGACTTCAATTCTTAAATCCTATTGGTACCAGTGGTTTTGGACATAATTGTAAAGAAACGCAATCTGTAGGCCTACAATTTGCCTTGAATAAGGAGGCTGGAGAAATGATAGCCAAAAAAAATATAACATTTGAAGAATATGAAGATAACAACCAATGGATGTCTGAATTTGCGTTGTTTAACGACCTCTATGATGAAAACCCTGATTCGCTGAACAATTGGATGGTAGATTTTATGAACAATTGTGATGAAAATTATAAAAGTTTGGCCATGATTGATGGGGAGTTTTGTGAAGAAGATTATAACGGAGCAAAAGACTTTATTGATGAATTTTCTGCAAAAACAAAACCAGCAGCAATAATGTTGGATATATACCGCATGATAACAGAAACGACGCTAAGAGAGAATAATGCCAGCGATGAGATTCTGTTCTATGATTATCAGGTAAAATATTTGAGAGATATCGCATCACAATGTCCTTATGAATTTGGAAATTCGGTTTATTTGGCAAGGTTATTATTATCAGTAATTGAGCCTACGATTTATGTAAATGAATGTGAAGATGTTATTGAAGAAAGAAATTTTACTAAACCAAAGACAGGGAATAATACTCCGCAAGTTAAAGTTTATCCTAATCCGGCACATGATGAATTTACAATAGAACTAGATGGTGATGTGAACGGAAAGAATATTGAAGTTAAGTTGTTTACCCTGTATGGCAATATGGTAAAAACAATAAAAGATGGATCAGTAAATAAGCTAACTATAAATACACAGGAACTATCTGCCGGTATTTATTTCTATTCGGTTGCTGTAGATAATACTATAATTGGAAAAGATAAAATTGTAATAATAAAATAGCTTTTAAGAAATTCATTTCATTCATCAAAAAGGCTTGCCCATACTTGGGCAAGCCTTTTTCATTTAAGTAATTTTCTTTGCTAACTTCCCCTTCTCTTATTTATTAACCCTCTTCCTCCCTCTAAAACTCAAAAATATATTATATTTGCCCCATCAAACACCCTGCATGAAAAAAAGATACCTCTTTCTGATGGCCCTGCTCAGCGGCCTGCTGCTTTCGCTGGCCTGGCCTGCCGATGGTTTCCCCTTTCTGCTTTTCATTGCTTTTGTGCCCTTGCTCTATGTAGAAGACTTCATAGCCAAGAACAAACACAATTTTATCAAAGCCTCTGTATTTTTCTATGCCTTTGCGGCTTTCTTTGTCTGGAATGCCTTCACTACCTGGTGGATCTATTATTCCACCACCTTTGGGGTCATCATGGCCGTGGTATTCAACTCACTCTTCATGGCCACGGTGTTTCATCTCTATCATCTGGTGCGCCGCACGGTGTTCAAATCTAAAGGGGCCTTCAATGTGCTCATACTTTTCTGGATCACCTTCGAATATCTTCATCTCGACTGGGACCTCACCTGGTCGTGGCTCAACCTGGGTAACGGTTTTGCGGCTTATCCCAAATTTGTTCAATGGTACGAGATCACGGGTGTCTTCGGCGGCGATGTATGGGTGCTACTGGCCAACATACTCATGTATAAACTGCTGCTCAATGCTTTTGGTTTGTACAAATCCCGCTCCAACACCTATTTGTTCTCCGTTTCTTTCGTGCTGCTGATCGTTATTCCCATGGCTATCTCCTTTTATCTGTATTTCGGCTATCAGGAGAAATCCGATCCTTACAACTGCGTGGTGGTGCAACCCAATATCGATCCCTATAACGAGAAGTTCGAAGGCATGAGCGAAACCGCCCAACTCGACAAAATGCTGGGTCTGGCCAAACAAAAGGTCAACAGTAAGAGCGACTTTCTGATATTCCCCGAAACGGCATTGCCCAGCGGAATGGACGAAGATGAAATAAACCACAACTCCGATATCGACAGTTTGAAGTTGCTGATACGTAAATTTCCACGGCTAAAAATTGTGATAGGGGTCAGCTCCTATAAGGTATTTAAGACAGGCGAAAAATTATCGGCCACGGCCCAATATTCCAAAGCCGGCGACTATTATTATGATGTGTGCAACACGGCCCTATATCTTGACTCCACCTTTACACCCCAGTTGTATCACAAATCCAAGTTGGTCCCGGGGGTAGAGATGATGCCCTTCCCCCGTTTGCTGAAGCCTTTGGGCAAGTTTGCCCTCGATCTGGGAGGCATGACAGGCAGCAACGCTACCCAAAAAGAACGCACAGCTCTGGGCCCTAAAAACGGTTCTATTAAAATTGCTCCGGTCATCTGCTACGAGTCCATCTACGGCGATTTCCTTACGGGATATATGCGCAACGGAGCCAAGCTCATATTTATAATAACCAACGACGGATGGTGGGAAAACACCGCCGGACACCGTCAACATTTTCAGTATGCACGCCTGCGGGCCATCGAAAACCGCCGCAGCATTGCCCGTTCGGCCAATACCGGCATCTCGGGTTTCATCAATCAAAGGGGCGACATCATACAAGCCTCCAAATACTGGACCCCCGATGTTATGGAATATTCGCTAAATGCTAATAGTTATAAGACCTTCTACTCCCGTTTCGGCGACTACATTGGTAAGATATGCTTGTGGCTTTCGGTGGTCATGCTGCTCATACATGTAAACGTAATCATTCTCAACAAACGCAAAAGGATTATCAAGGCCAGGAAACAGCCTCAGGAATGATGATATTTTTCGTTGCGTATGATGGTAAAGGCCCTATAGAGTTGCTCTAAAAATAGAAGTCTGACCAGTTGGTGCGGAAATGTAAGTTTCGACAGCGAAATGCTGTGATGCGACATTTTTCTGATCTCAGGTGCAAATCCGTAAGCACCACCCACCACAAAAACCATATGCTTCACACTGGCCTGTATACGACTTTCAATGTAACGCCCAAACTCAACCGAGGTGTACTCTTTGCCAAATTCATCCAGTAGAATGATGAGGTCGGCATTTTGCAGATATTTCACCTGATTTTCGGCTTCTTTCTGCTTATACTGTTCTATGCTCAGGCTTTTGGCGTTCTTAATATCAGGAACCGATACAATTTCGAAACTGTTGTATCTTTTGATCCTTTTACTATACTCTTCCGAACCTTGCTGAACATAATCGACCTCGGTCTTACCGGTCAGCACCAGGGTAATTTTCATTCACTTCCTTTTACAGCAAATTTAGGAATCATTTTCGAAACCAATGGTACCATTTGTTTGGGATTGAGTATTTTTGTGAAAAATGTTTTCATGAAAAACAAGCTACTCGCCCTGCTTACGCTGATTATTTGCCTTGCATTTACCTCAGTTTATGGCCAAAAGAAATTTCAGGCATTGTTTCTGGGCAACAGTTACACTTACGTGAACGACCTGCCCAATATGCTGAAACAGTTGGCCCTTTCGAAAGGTGATACCCTGATTACCGATCAGAATACGCCTGGCGGTTATACCTTGCAGCTACATTCCACTGATGCTACTTCTCTGGCTAAAATAAATGCAGCACCCTGGGATTTTGTGATTCTGCAGGAGCAAAGTCAGCTGCCTGCTTTTCCGCCCTCACAGGTGGCTGCAGAGGTCTATCCTTTTGCCGATTCACTCAACAAATACATAAGGAAGAATGATACCTGCTCCCAAATCGTCTTTTTTATGACCTGGGGGCGCAAGAATGGGGATGCCACCAATTGCGCTTCTTATCCTCCCATCTGTACATACGAAGGCATGCAGGCGGGCCTCCGTCAAAGCTATCTTCATATGGGGCAAACCCTCGATGCTTTGGTTTCACCTGTGGGCATGGTGTGGAAAAAGGTGAGAAATGAGGGCGATTCCATCAATCTTTATAATGCTGACGAAAGTCACCCCAGTCTGGCCGGAAGCTATTTGGCGGCCTGCACCTTCTATGCTACTATGTTTCAGAAGTCACCGTTGGGTGCTTATGTCCCGGCCGGATTAAATCCTTACACGGCCATGCATCTCCAGCAATACGCCCTTCAGGTGGTTTTCGACAGTCTTGCTGTATGGAACATAGACACAACCCACGTCAAAGCGTCCTTCTCAACCACCCTGAACCAGAACGTTGTCGGCATAACCAATCAATCTCAGAATGCTGACTCCTATTTCTGGGATTTTGGCGACGGACAAAGCCAGTCGGGCTCGGTTGCCAATCATACCTATGCTTCGATAGGTGATTATCTGCTGAAATTGATTGCTTTCAGGGGCTGCAGTTCCGACACCATAACCCAAACCATTTACGTTTCTGTGGTGGGTATAACTGCACAGGATCAAATAATCAGGCTGCACCTATTTCCCGTTCCGACAACCGAATTTCTTTTTATCGAAATGGAAAGCTCAGGAATGATTTATGATTTTACTGTTTTCAATGCTTTGGGATCGGAAGTTCTGAGAGGAAAAGATGTGAAAAGCTCCCGAATAGATATTTCGACCCTGCAAAATGGCATGTATTATATTCGCCTGGAAGCAGAGTCAGGGCATTACTCCGGAAAATTTCAGGTGCTTAAATAAGATTTTGTATTCACATTACTGTATCAATACATGAATTGATTAACTTTGGGTCAAAATTCGGGTCAAATCATGGCTTGGTTTTTGCAAGAACATACAGACTTAATTCGATAATTATGAAATCTTTCTTACTCATATCATTCTTTTGTTTTTTGTCAGTTGCTGCTATAGCAATTCCCAAAGTTCCCACAAATCATAATGACACCACGGTTTCCATTACGGATGATGATGTTATAAACAACATTGTTGCAGCCATAACTGCAGGCGATGCCAGAAAACTGGCAACTTATTTTAATACTACCGTCGACCTGACCATCCCTTCCGGTGATGGAACATACAGTAAATCGCAGGCTGAAATGATTGTGAAGAATTTCTTCGCTCAATATCCTCCGGTTTCTTTCAAGATCAATCAGCAAGGATCTTCCAACGAGGGATCACAATTTTCTATAGGTACTCTGGTTACAAAAACGGCAAAATTCAGGACTTACTTTTTACTTAAAAAAGTAAACGGAGTTTCTCTGATCCATCAATTACAGTTCGAAACCGAATAATTTCAATTTCTTTTTGGGTTCGATTATTTTGTAATTTAGCGCAAAAGCTTTATTACACCCATGGATACTATCGAACAACTTATTGAACAGGCTCTTCGCGAAGATATAGGCGACGGCGACCACACATCTCAGGCAACCATTCCGTCCTCTGCATCAGGAAAAATGAAACTTCTTGTCAAAGAGAACGGGATCATCGCCGGAGTCGATATAGCCCGTTTGGTGTTCCATAAAGTGGACCCTCATATTACAATGGAGCCATTTATGAAAGATGGCAGCGCGGTGAAAAAAGGGGATATAGTTTTTTATGTGACCGGTCCCTGCAAATCAATGCTCATTGCCGAACGTACCGTACTGAATTTTATGCAACGCATGAGCGGTATTGCAACAGCTACTAAGAGCTATGTGAAAATAATTGAAGGCACAAATGCCCGCCTGCTCGACACCCGCAAAACCACACCCAATATGAGGGTATTCGAAAAAATGGCTGTGGTGATGGGCGGGGGTGTGAACCACCGCATGGGCCTTTATGATATGGTGATGATAAAGGACAATCATGTTGATTTTGCCGGTGGGATTGAGAAAGCCATTGATGCTGAAAAAGTTTATCTGGCCAAAATAGGTAAGAAATTGAAAATAGAAATAGAGGTAAGAAATTTTGTTGAACTGGCAGAAGTGATGAGGGTAGGTCAGGTAGATAGGATCATGCTTGATAATTTCACACCTGCCGATCTGAAACGTGCTGTAGAGGTCATTAACGGCCGCTTCGAAACAGAGGCTTCAGGAGGAATAACTCTGGAAACCATCAGAGAATATGCCGAAACCGGAGTCGATTTTATTTCAGTAGGAGCCATCACACACCAGATCAAAAGCCTCGACCTGAGCCTGAAAGCCGTCTGATGAAGAAAAAGTGGAACATAGAGGAGTTTATTCGAAACTCAAGGGTCTTTAGGGTATTTAAGATTATTACCCGAAAGATAGTGTTGCCGGGGTTCGATGGCATGCCTCTCTACGATGTGATTGTCTTTTTTATCAGGGGTCTGATGGATGGCGCCATCACCACCAGAGCAAGCTCCATCGCCTTTAAGTTTTTTTTGGCATTATTTCCCGCTATTATTTTTGTTTTTACGCTCATTCCGTATATCCCGATACAAAATTTTCAGAAGACATTGTTGGATACCATTCATGCTTCGGTACCTGAGAATTTCTATATTCTGATCAGCTCGACCATTACCGATATTATTTCGAGGCAACACGGAGGATTGCTTTCTCTGGGATTTATTATGGCTTTGTATTTTGCTTCCAATGGTGTTCTGGGCGTTATCATCGCATTTAACAACACGGCTCACAGCATTGAAACCAGGAAATGGTGGCAGCAATATATGATCTCCATAGTTCTCATGCTGATTCTTGTTGTGATTGTGGTAATATCCACAGCCGCCATACTTTTGGGAACTACAGGTATGAAATACCTCATCACGGCCCACATCCTGAAAAAATCGCTGGTGCTTTACCTGATCAAATATGGTCGATGGATAGTGGTTTTGCTGATGGTGTTTTTTGGCTCTTCATTTCTATATTATCTGGCTCCTGCCAAAAGAGAAAGGTTCCGTTTTATCTCTGCAGGGTCGACCTTGGCGACCTTGCTGTTTATTGCCTCAACCCTGGGGTTTAATTATTATGTGGATCATTTCTCGAAGTATAATGCTCTTTACGGATCCATAGGAACCATCATCGTTATCATGATGTGGCTCTATCTGAATTCTATCGCCTTGCTGGTAGGATTTGAGTTAAATGCGAGTATTTCGAGTGCTAAAAAGAGCCTGACTACTTAAGTTTTCCGAATATCCAAATTCCAATATTCTTCAACTCCATTTCATTCTGTCCGTTGTTCCATAAATAGAAACTCATATTGATTTTGCCTTTGTCATTATACTTTAACGGGAACAGAAAAGATAGTTTTCTGAAGTCGGACGAATTCTCGTTACCCTGGTAATCGTTGAGGGCATAGCTCTTATAAAATGCCTGTTCTTCACCTCTTTTAACAGACAGAACAAGGTCTGTATTCCCCTTTTTAAATAGGTTCATTCTGCAATCGGCCGTGAAGATCAAAATCAGATTTTCGCTTTTATAATTACTGATGTCTAGTTTAAGTAGATCCAAAAATTCCTTATCCGATTTAATATGGAAAACAGAATCACAGGAGATGTTGGTGGAAAGCATATCTGAGATAGAGTCATTTTGTTTAGGACACGAAGTGGTGCTGAACAATTCAGAATCTTTGATCTGTAAAAACTCCCGTAATTCCTTTTTCCTGAATTGTTTTTTATAGATCGATATTTTTCCATTGGTCCCCAACGGCTCCAGCTGGTTTATTATGTCGGGGTAGCTGTTAACAATTTCAGAAAGTATATCAGCGTTTTGTACCGCAATATAATTAAAATCCCAGGTAAGCGATTTCTTTATGTCATCTGCGCTGTTATCCATTAATCCATAACCGCTTCGGTTCATCATAATCTGGGGAATATTTGCCGAATAAGCTTTCAGTACCAGAATTTTTGCATTCGCATCTATCTTCAGCGAATCCAGATACTTTTCAGATCCCTCGAAACTATTAACCTCGGCACTGACTCTGCTGTTGGGATCTTCAGCATAACGCAGGGTAATGTCTTCTTTGCACTTGCCATAACTCATGATTCCAAAAATAGCCAGAACAACTATGAATATTGCCTTCGAATAAAGTTTTTCCAGACGAAGGCTATCCATACACATAATGACAAATAGCAGACAAGGGATGTAAAAACTATCGATAAAGTAATAATCATGGCTATAGTATTGTAAAACCATCAGGAAGAAATAAGCTATGCCCCCTGAAGCGGTGATCACAAATTGAAACCCCACCTGCTTCTGAAAATCGCTGAGTTTCTTTTTGCGTATCCATTGTACAAAAAATACTATTGCCAGGATTAGGAATACAGCATAATGATAAATGGTGAAGTAAGAAGTTAACCAGGCTTCCTTAATGTGCTTAAGGATTTCGTGAATTTCTCCTCCATCGGTTACCGGCATGATATGCGTTAAAAAAACCGAGCCATACGCCCATGCCATCCAACGGTTATAAATAAAGTAGGCCAACAATACGGCAAAAGCCACAAAGAATGGTGCCAGAAACTTACCTTCAATTTTTCTATTCTTGAAAATATCGAAAAGCACCTGGCAGAATATAGCCCCCAAAATCAATGCGAATGGGGTGCGGCTTAGGGCTGCAATGGTGGCAAACCATACGGCAAACAAAAGATTTCGCAACAGCCGGTTGTTACGGTAGGAAAAATAAAAATAGTAGGCTATCAATACACTGGCTAGTGAACTTACGGAAGGCAAAAAACCATCGAAATAAAACACCAGCATGGGCGATAAAAAGGCAAATAAAACCACCGCCAGCGATTTCAACTCCGATTGGGTTCGATTCCGCACCATAAGGAACAGGAAGAACATTCCTAATATACTATAGAGCAGGTTGTATAATCGGAATACCACTGGGCTATTATTATGTAGCGCAGTCATGATCATTGCAATGACATACTCATGCAAAGGGCAATCTACCTGAGTTATTCCTGTTTCAGTTCGGGTCTTGTCTTTTGCGGGAAACTGCTTATTTAGGGTAAAGGTTTCCGGATGAAACAGATCGAAGCCGTTTTTCTGAAAATTAAGCGCCAGTGCATAACGGTCGGCCTGCGCCCAGGCATGTATGGTTCTGGGGAATGTTTTAATGGTGGTGGAGTAAAATTTCAAGCTGAAAAATGCCATGAGACCCGCAAAAACAAAGATAGCGGCTATGCGTTTTACCAGTCTGAGATCCATTTTTTTCCTTCCTTTCATACCCGGTATAAATTTTTCTAAAATTATATAAATATTGTCATCCCACCCGTTGTGGATGGGCATAATATTTTCTGCCCATGCAATCCCTCAAAAATTCGTATTATTGTCAATAATTCAAAAACGTTTATGATAATTCAGCCTCTCTTTCAGAACAAGCCCCCTTATCTGCAACTCCTTTTCTTTATACTGATTATTATTGCCAGTTTGTTTTTTGTGAATGTTTTGGGTATTTTGATTGCGGTTCCCATCTTCGGGCGTTCTTTTCTCGATGGCGTCCAGGTGGTGGGCAGCATTACCGATCCCGGGCTGGTTTCCAAACTCAAATATCTCCAAATCGTAAACCAGTTTGCCATTTTCATTGTCCCAGTGATACTGTTTGCCTTATTTTCGGGCATGCCTGTCCACAAATATTTAAAGCTGCATCGTCGCTTGCCATGGTTGTTAATGCTTCTGGCTGTGGCCATCATATTGCTTGCTTTGCCCCTGATCAACTGGTTGGGAGAAGTGAATGCTGCTCTGAAATTACCTCAATCATTGGCGGGCGTGGAACAGTGGATGCGCGACTCAGAGGCTCAGGCTGCCGTCTTGACCAAGGCATTTCTGGGCACGGTAACTGTATCCGGATTTTTGGTCAACCTGCTTATGATAGCTATCTTGCCTGCCATAGGCGAAGAAATTTTCTTTAGGGGCGTATTGCAGCGGCTGTTGGCCGAATGGTTCAAAAACATTCATGTGGCTGTTTTCATAACCGCTTTTATCTTTAGCGCCATACATTTCCAGCCCTATGGCTTCCTGCCCCGCTTCTTGTTGGGTTTATTCCTAGGTTACCTTTTTTACTGGTCAGGTAATTTGTGGGTGTCAATGCTCATACATTTTATCAACAACGGATTGGTAGTTGTGGTGGCATATATTTCTGCCCTGGGTTATGCCGATATCAAC
>CAZNRQ010000006.1:15483-25850 GCA_964574845.1 uncultured Bacteroidales bacterium | reverse complement strand
GCGCTTTTGTTAACGGTTGTTTTTGCAATGCATACACGAGCTTTGGCGCAACTCAGCGGAACCAAAATCATTGGTGCTTCTCCTTCGGATTATCTTACTTTTACGGATGCTGTGGGTGCCCTGAATACGCAAGGGGTAAGCGGAAACCTGATTTTTAATGTGAAACCCGGGGTTTATTCCGAACAGATTTCCATCAACCAGGTGTTTGGAGCTGGAGCAGGCAAGACAGTGACCTTTCAATCGCAGACGGGCGACAGCACCTCAGTGATATTGCAATACGCTTCGTCAGCATCGGCTACTAACAACTATGTGGTGCAACTGAACGGGGCCGACTACATCACCTTTAAAAATATGACCTTCAAGCGCACCGATACGCTTGCCTATGCGGTGGTGATTGATATCAGATCGGGGGCAAGACGGAATTCTTTTGTCAATAACATAGTGGTTGGCAGCAGCAAAGCCACTACCAGCACTTTTAAGGCGCTGGTGACCTCGGATAATATCGGCAGAGACTGTTTCAATACTTTTAGTAATAACAGTTTTTTTAACGGAGATTATGGTATTTATTTTATGGGTCAGGGAAGCACCCTGCCTGATTCGGGAACGGTAGTGAACCATAATAAGTTTGTTAACCAGGCTTACCGTGCCATGTATTTTATGAACCAGTTGTGTCTTTCCGTAAAGGGGAATACGGTTATTTCTGCATCGCAAAACACCCAGTTTTATGGTTTGTATGCGCAGTATTCGAACGATACTATGCGTATCAGCAAGAATAAATTTGATCTGGCCTGTGGTTATGGGATCTATCTGGCGAATTGCAACGAAGCCGTGAGCAATCGGGGATTGATTTCGAATAATTTTATCGCCATAGGGGGTACCTCGGCAGCCAATGGTATTTATGTGCTTCAAACAAAGTATCAGGACATTTATTACAACAGCATCAACATCTACTCGACGCACACTACGGCCGGGGTGGGGCTGAACCTTTCGGGCTCGACCACTGAGTACATTCAGGTGAAGAATAATGCGCTGGCCAATACGGGTGGAGGATTTGCTTATTTTGTGGCGGCTACACTGCCTACTACGGGATTGCAGGCATCGGACTATAATGATATTTACTCTTCGGGGGTGTATGTGGGTTCGTGGAAATCGATAGGCAACATCACCAATCTGGCCAATTGGAAATATACTTCGGCTCTGGATGCCCATTCGGTTTCGGCCAATCCTGTGTATAGCAGTGTCAGCGATCTGCATGCCCACAACGGAGTGCTTAACGGCAGTGCTACTGCCTATCTTTTGCCTGTGATGATATATGATGATATTGACGGTAACCTGCGCAGCCTGACCACACCAGATATTGGGGCAGATGAGTTTTCGACAGAGGATGTGGGCGTGAGCAATATTTTGCTGAACTCTGCCGGATATTGTCCGGGAATTAATTTTAACATAGAACTGATGATTCGCAATTACAGTTTGTATGCTTTTAGCGGCAGCATCCCATTGTATTACCAGATAGCCGGCTCGCCACCTGTAAGTGTGGTGACCCCGGTGGTGAATATTGGCATTGGCGACAGCCTGCTCTATAGTTTTGCCTATTTTCAATCGCTGGCGGTTCCGGGATTCTACACGGTGAAGGCAGGTACGAATGTAGCAAGTGATGTCAACGCTCAGAACGATACCAGCAGCCGTGAACTGCTGATACTGAGTCCGCCCCCGGCCAGCGCCGGAAGCAACCAGAACATTTGCCTGGGCAACAGCATCACCCTGACCGCTACGGGAGGGGCCGCCTATGTGTGGAGCGTGAATCCTCCGAACAATACGGCATCGATCAGCGTGACCCCACTGGTGCCTACCACTTATATAGTAACGGTGGTTTCGGTGGAGGGTTGCATCGATACCGCACAGGTGACCATTACGCCCATGAGCCTGCCCGATCCTGTGGCCGGGTTCAGCTATGTGCCCGCGGGATTGCAGGTGAGCTTCAACAATACCTCAACGGATGCCACTGAGTGGGACTGGAGTTTTGGCGACGGTGGCTTTTCGAGCCAGCAGAACCCTGTGTATAATTACCCTATCAGCGGCAGCTATATTGTTAGCCTGATAGCTTCCAATCTTTGCGCTTCGGATACCACCGAACAGCTGATAGGGGTGGTGGGCATGGACGAGATGATATCGGAAGACGGTATGAGCCTTGGGCCGAATCCGGCGGAGCAGATGTTATTTGTTTATCATGCTCCTGAGGGTGTTTTTATCATCCTTAATTTGCAGGGACAGGAGATGATGAGCGGTGATATTACTAAGGGACAAATTGATGTTTCGGGGCTGGAGGCGGGGATGTATTTGCTGCGGTTGAGTGACGGGAAGGGGAGGTGGTTTGAAGGTAAGTTTGTTAAGGAATAGGAGGAGAAGTCGGAAGTCAATGGTAGCAGTCGGCAGTTAGCCCTATAAGGGTCCTACGAGGCAGTTAAGCCTGTTGGGGTAAAACGGAGCTAAATTACTATTAGTCTTTCACGAATTTTTATCACCTTCGAAAATTATAGGTAGTTAGCTCTCAGATATCTGAAATACTATGAAGTAATTTACTTTGTAGGACTTTTGAAATCAAAGAAGCGATAAAGTAATTTATCTTGGATACCTTTAGCTATCAAAAAAGCGATAAAGTAGTTTACTTTACTCATGTTTAGAAATCTAAAAAGCGATAAAGTATTTTACTTTGCCAGGCTTAAGATATCTGAAGTATTATAAAGTAATTTACTTTGGCGGCCTTAAGAAATCTTAATCACGATAAGTTAATATATTTTCAGTGATTTACGATTTAATATTTGGGATATTTTGAAATTTATCTGCCATCCTAAGCCCTGAGGTGTCAGGAAACATAAAGAAAATATCTAATGTCATTTTTCTTATGTTAGTAAGCATTAGTTTTTATGGCAGATCATGATAATAGTACAATGATAGAATTGTATGCACATAGTTTTTCCCATGAATCTGCTTGTAAAAGCTCTTTTAAGTTACACAGAGCGACAAATATTATAAGACCCCTAGAGATTAACGACTTCATTTAGTTTCTTGGTGTCTGCCGACTGATTTGCTACAATCCATTTTTAGAATGCCGAAAAGTCTTAGCCCCAAAATCCTTGCACACTGCCTGCCTCGGATAGTCGATTTTTTAATTAAATTCCGCGCCAATTGCCGAAAATTACTATTTTTGTGGAGACGTTTAGGGAGAACGTTGAGGGGTTATCATTAAGATTTAGGTTACATTTTAGGACCAAGTATGCTGTTTTCAAAAGTTAAGATTTTCGTACTCACTGTTATTTGTTTTCTGTTTGGTATGGGCTTTACCTATGCCCAGCACGATGGTGAGCAGAATTTTGAGATCATAGAAAGTGTGAACGACAGCATTGATCTACGCTCCAACTTTTACGACGATGCCGATTCGCTTTCGGAGTATTTTCCGGCCAGCGATCTTTACGAATCGTGGGATAACGACGGAATCTACTATCCTAAAGTTGATTTCTCGGCCAAAAAAGATACTACCGTTATTGTGTTGTGTGATGAAAAGACCAACTTTTTTGTGGAGCCTGTGAAAGGGCGCATCAATTCGGAATATGGCTATCGTCACCGCCGTTTTCATTATGGGATAGATATCAACCTTAATATTGGCGACAGTGTGAAATGTGCCTTCGACGGCATGGTGAGGGTGTCGCGCTACCACAAAGGCTATGGCAATGTGGTTGTGGTGAGGCATTTCAATGGCCTGGAGACTGTCTACGGCCATATGTCGGCTGCTATTGTGCGCGAAAACCAATTGGTAAAAGCCGGAACCCTGCTGGGCTTTGGTGGCAGCACCGGGCATTCTACGGGGCCACATCTTCATTTCGAGATACGTTATCTAGGTTCACCGATGAATCCGCGCAAGGTGGTTGATTTTACCAAATTTCAGTTGTATTGCGATACCTTGCTTATTACCAATAAAACTTTTGAGAAGGCTCACAGCAATAGTTATGTCTCCAAGTCGTCGGGTTCGTCGCAGAAATCGTACAATAGTTCTTATAAAGGTGCTGGTAACTTTCATTATGTGAAGAAAGGCGAGACATTGGGCCATATTGCCGGAATGTATCACACCTCGCTTGCCAATATTTATCGCCTGAACGGCCTCTCTTCGAAAAGTGTTTTGCAGATAGGGCAGAAGATTAGGGTGAAGTAGAATTCGGATTTTTGATTTTAGATTTTTCATTTTAGATTTTAGATTTTGGATTTTGGATTTGTGGGCATAAGCTCCGAGTCACAAGCCTTTCAATAATTTAACAAATTAGCCATTGGGCCATTCCATTTATCTATCCGCTGCGGCGGATTCCATTCCTCCTTCCTATCTTTTTTCAAAAAAAAACTTCTTCTCATTTGAAAATAACATTAATTTTGCCGGCGATATGGTACCCATGCGGAGATCGTTCTGTATGGTAAAAGGGAATCAGGTGAAAATCCTGAACAGTACCCGCTGCTGTAAGCTCTTTATAACTTCTTGAACAATCTTTAGTCACTGTTAGCCTGACCGGCCGATGGGAAGACGTTCAGCAAGGGAGCGAGTCAGAAGACCTGCCACATCAATTGATCATGTAAAGCTTTCGGGGAGAAAGGCTGGTTAGATTTCGGATATTTATTCTAATCCTGTTTTACTTTACATGTAGGTCATTAAATGAAATTGCTATGCGCTTTTGTGGTTGGTTTATGTGGTTTTTGTTGTTTCCGGGCATGTCGGCCATGGGACAGAAAGCTATAAACGACTCCATACATATTCTGAAGGGTGCTGAGATATCGGGCTATCGATTTACTTCGAATATCAGCGGGGTAAAGACCGAGGTGCAGGACAGCAACACTATGCGCACCTTTGCGAATTCAAACCTGGGAGAATTGCTGATACAGCGTTCTTCACTTTACGTGAAATCAAACGGGACCTCGGGCCTGAGTTCGGTATCTATACGCGGCACGGGAACCTCGCATACAGCCGTACTTTGGAACGGCTTCAGCCTGCAGAACCCCATGAACGGCGGTATGGATTTTTCGCTACTTCCGGTAAGTTTTGCCAACAAGATCAGCATTCAGTATACCGGCATGTCGTCGCTCAACGGAAGTGGTGCTATTGGGGGAGCCATACAACTGTCCAATCTTCCTGAATTTTCGAAAGGTCTTGATGTATCGTTGGGCGGGCAGTATGGTAGTTTTTCGAACTATTCGGGCGACATGAAAATTAACTGGAGCAATCGCAAGACGGCATTCTCTCTGAAAGCATTTTGCCATGAAGGTAAAAACGATTTCCCCTTTATCAATGTGGCCGCTATGGGCAAGCCGGATGTCAGACAGACTCATGCTTACATGAAGCAATGGGCCCTGCTGTTTGATAATGCCAACAAAATAAATGATAAAAACCTGTTGACCTATAGATTTTGGTATCAGACCGCCGATAGGCAATTGCCTCCCAATATGACGCAGGGAAATAGCGATGCCTTGCAGTTTGACCAGTCCATTCGCTCGGCCCTGGAATGGAAGAACGAAGGGAAGAAGCATCAGGTCTATGTTAGGTCGGCGCTCTTTATCGAAGATTATGAATATGATGAGGCATCGAAAGGTATACGCTCTGCCAGTCGTTCCATAGCCTCGGTAAGCGAAGCGGAGGTATATGTTAAGGTATTTCCCTATCATACCCTGAATGCCGGTCTGCATTATCAATACACCACAGCCCGTGTTGATTATTATCAGAAACAGCCACATTTGGAGGAGATGGCCCTTTTCGTATCCTGGCTCATGCAAAACAAAAAGGATAAGTACAAACTCCATCTGAGTCTCAGGCAGGAATATGCCAACCATAGGTTTGTTCCCATTATGCCTTCTGTGGGGCTGGATGTCAGACTGTATAAAGAATTGTTTGCTTATGCCAACTTCAGCCGCAACTTCCGTATGCCCACCCTCAACGATCTCTATTGGTATCCCGGTGGCAACCCCGACCTGAAACCCGAATCGGGCTATGCTGAAGAAATAGGCCTGAAGCATTTGCTGAAATGGAAGAAGATGCAGGTCAATTATTCTGTTTCGGTCTTCAGTTACAACGTAACCAATTGGATAGTATGGCTGCCAACAAGCTACTATTGGTCGCCCCAGAATATTCTTTCGGTGTGGAGTCGTGGTGCAGAAGCCTCTTTGGGATATGTTTACACTAAAGCCAAAACCTTGCTCGACATCAGTGGTAAATTCAGTTATGTGAAGGCGACAACCCTCAAAAGCAATAATGAAAGCGCTATAGGCAAGCAACTGATCTACACCCCTGAGGTAAATGCAGGTCTTAACCTGAGTTTCGGATATGGGTTATTCCTTTTTAGCTACAATATGGATTATGTTTCGTCTCGCTATACCTCCCCCGATAATTCGGATAAGATAAAACCCTACCTGCTGGGAAATATTCAGGTGTCAAAGGCATTTCGGGTGAAACATTTTTCATTCAGCACTTTTGTACACATCAATAATTTGTGGAACCAGGCCTATCAAACCATAGCCTGGCAAGCTATGCCCGGTATCAATATTAAAACCGGTATCAATATCAACTTTACACATAATCCCTTAAAACCAAAAACAAATGAGAACAACTAAAACACTGCTTCTTCTATCCTTTACCATTTTTCTGTGGTCAGCCTTTACCAAAGACCTCAAGGCCCAAACCATTGCTGACTTCGAAAATCTACCGCTGGTGGCCGATACTTTCTGGAATGGTTCCGACGGAAGTGGGGTATTTGCGAGCGGCAATGCTTCTTTTGTTAATAAATTTGTCGATTGGGGCGGTGGATTTACTTCCTGGAGCGGGTTTTCTTATTCTGATATGCGAGACACCACTACTCAGGTTTATACCAATGAATTCAGTGCCATGACTGCCCTGGGATATAATAATTCAGATAAGTATGCCGTTTGCTATGTGAGTTCTTACGACCCCTTGCCGGTTGTCAGGCTCAATGGAATTGCACATGGCGATAGTGTTAGCGGCTTTTTTATCACCAATTCCACCTATAGTTATCTAACCATGAAGAATGGGGGAGGTCCTGCTAAGAAGTTCGGAGGCGTGAGCGGTACCGACCCTGATTGGTTTGCCTTGTCCGTTTATGGCTATAAGGATGGCGTAAGAGTATCCGATAGTGTGTTATTCTATCTGGCTGATTATCGTTTTACCAATTCTTCTGAGGATTATATCGTCAAAGACTGGCGATGGGTAGATCTTACCCCTTTGGGTAGGCTTGATAGTCTGGAGTTCAAAATGTACTCAAGCGATACCGGTAACTTTGGTATCAATAATCCAACTTATTTCTGCCTGGACAACCTTATCACCAATCACAACAGTTCTGCCGGATTGCAGGAGCATGCATTACCGAATTATTCCGTATATCCAAACCCGGCAGAAGATGTTGTCATTATTCAACCCTTTAGTAAATACACTCTCGTTAGAGTTTGCGATCTTCAGGGTAAGCAATTACCTTTAATTGCAGTCAATGGTCGTATTGATATCAGTTCATTGACAGGAGGTGTCTATTTGCTGCAAATACAAAACGGTAATTCAGTATTTTATTCGAAATTTGCAAAAAAATAAGATGAGGTCGTTTATAATCACATTTTTATTAGCTCTCATGCTTCCTTTTCTGGTGAAAGGACAGTATGCTCCACCTGCAGGGCAGCCCGGGACAACTGCCATATATAAGGATAGCTCTGTATTTGTAAACTGGGCGACCCACTGCGAGGTGAACCGCGGATGGCAGAATATAGCTGATACAACCTTGGGAAGAGCCAATGTCGGCGATAGCAGCATGGCATGCGGTCAGGCAGGGACCAATGGTGTGGTAAGTCTGGGTGATGGGGGTTCGGCAGTTCTTACCTTTGCTTATCCTATTTCCAATGGTCCATCCTGGGATTTTGCTGTTTTCGAGAACTCTTTTTCTGATACATTCCTGGAACTAGCCTTTGTAGAAGTAAGTTCAGACGGCATCAATTATTTTAGGTTTCCTTCAACATCACTGACAGATACTACTGTTCAGGTAGATGCTTTCGGCTCATTAGATGCTACTAAAATAAACAACCTGGCAGGAAAGTATCGTGCTTTGTATGGTACACCTTTCGACCTGGAAGAATTGTCAGCCATACTATCTTTGGATATAAACCACATTACCCATATCCGAATAGTGGATGTTGTAGGTTCATTAAATAAGCAGTATGCCTCTTACGATGCCTTGGGTCATCCTATCAACGATCCCTGGCCGACACCTTACAATTCCTCGGGAATTGATCTGGATGCCGTAGGAGTGATCCATCAGGATATATCTTCATTGAATGAGAACGAAGGTGCCAATCAATTGATCGTTTTTCCTAATCCCTGCACTTCTCAATTGAATATTCACTCTTCATTTCCTTTGCGAACCTCGCTTCTGGATATGAATGGGAGGATATTGAAAGAGATAATTATTGCAAATAAAAATATAGTCATACGCATGGAGGATCTTCAGCCCGGATTGTATCTGCTAAGAATAGTAAGCGAACGAGGAACAGAATATCATAAGATCATCAAAACCTAGTATTATGAAAGGATTACATTGGATATTTCTAATTACCACAATTAGCCTGACACTATTTATTTCATGCAAAAAGGATACGCCTCCTGATGATAGTAATACTGATATCACCAAGGATCATGGGGTGTTTATTGTGAATGAGGGAAATTATATGTGGAGCAATGCTTCGGTGAGTAATTATAATTTTGTTAATGGAAGTTGTACAGAAGATATTTTTGATGAAATGAACCACCGACCTTTGGGAGATGTGGCTCAGTCGCTCACGGTGATTAATAGTAAGGCTTATATTGTTGTAAACAATTCTAATAAGATTGAAATAGTTGACCTGGCTCATTTCACATCTTTGGGAGTAATTAGTGGTCTGACTTCACCGAGATATTTTCTGGAAGTCAATCCCAACAAGGCTTACGTTTCTGATTTGTATGGCAATTCCGTTTCTATTATCGATCTGAACTCGAATATTAAAACAGGAAGTATTCCTTGTAAAGGTAGTACTGAAGAAATGCTTTTAATAGGGTCGGAAGTTTTTGTAACCAATACCCGTACAGATAAGATTTATGTTATAAATACTAACACTGATGTTGTTGTGGATAGTATTCAGGTTGGTCTGGCATCAAACTCTTTGGCAATTGATAAAAACGGTAAATTATGGGTGTTTTGTGCCGGTGATGCGGTAAACAGTATTCATGCCTCTCTCTTCAAGGTAAATACAGCAACCCGTTTAGTTGAACAAAGTTTTTCCTTACCTGATGGCTTGGATATTTGGGATAAAATGCGCATAAATGCGGCTAAGGATACCTTATATTATATGGACCATGGAATTTATCAAATGCCAATTACTTCGGTCAGCTTACCTTCAGCTCCACTAATACAGCAAGGAAGCAGCATCTTCCATGGAATAGGGATTAATACTAATGATAATACAATCTTTGTTGCCGATGCCGTGGATTATATTCAGAAAGGCATAGTCCGTTATTATTCTTCTACGGGAGCATTGAAAGGCAGCATCAATACAGGTATAATTCCTGTTGATTTCTATTTTTATTGATTGACTCTGTCGAGCCAAACTATCCCATTCAAATGGTCAATCTCATGTTGGAATATATGAGCAGTATAGGCCTGACTAATGTGTTCTGCATGATGACTCCCGTCAGGCAGATCATACTCGACATTTACCCAAATTGCTCTCCACGACAGACCCGACATGCCAGGTATTGATAAACAACCGTCACTGCGTTGCTTTAAAGTGTCAGAGTATTGAGTGATAACTGGGTTAAAATATACCTCCCAGGGATGAGAACTTAAACTCCCTTTATCATAACGCTGAACCCAAATAATATCTCTGTTTATTCCAACTTGTGGGGCTGCTATACCAACTCCTCCTTCTGTAATAACACTTTTATACATACGGTCGGTCAGATAGAAAAGGGTAGCAGTATCATTAAAACTGACATTGCGCGATTGTTTTCTTAGAATAAGCGAGTCGGCATAGATGAAATAATTCAATACCCGTAATGCACTATCACGACTATTATTGAAAACTATTGCTTTTTCGGCATCTGTAAATGCTAATTCATCAACTGGAGAATTTGGAGGTATAACCTCTTTCTTACATTGAGAAAATGTAATCAGACTTAAAAATAACAATGAATAAAACATTAGTTTTCTTTTCATTTTTTTTGTAATTTTGTTTGACTACAAATGTAAAAAAAAATCTAAAAGAAATGAAATCTAAAATTGAATGTCGCTGGTTAGAAAATATGG
>CAZNRQ010000006.1:14454-15473 GCA_964574845.1 uncultured Bacteroidales bacterium | reverse complement strand
AGCTGAAGTGAATGATCATACTATTGTAATGGACGCTGATGAGTTCAATGGAGGTAGCAATCTCGGCCCTCGTCCGAAAGCTCTTAGCCTGGTTTCTTTAGCAGGCTGTACCGGAATGGATGTGATTTCCATACTAAAAAAAATGCAGGTCCAACCCGAAGAATTTTACATAACTGTCGAAGGTGATCTTACAGAAGACCATCCAAAATACTATGAAAAAATAACCGTGATCTACCATTTTAAAGGTAAGGACTTGCCAACAGACAAAATTCAAAAGGCAATTCAACTTTCTCAGGATCGTTATTGTGGTGTAAGTGCTATGTTACGCAACGGCACAATAATCGAACATGAGTTTACTATAGAGTGATATTAATGGCCCTGATAATATTCGGCGCATATTTCTGAAAATTCACGAAGCATCATAGCCGTTGCACCCCATATGGTGAGTTCGTAAATGTCATAATACGGGGTGTCGAATTCAGTTCCACTTTGTATTCTTATCTTCTTGGTTTTAATGTTTTTATCTCCTATGAAATCAGTTAAAGCAACCTGAAAAATTTTATCGACTTCAATAGGGTCAGGTATAAGATCAAATTTTTTGGTGGTAAAACCTATGAAAGGCTTTACCATGTAGTTACTGGGAGGAATATACAATTCGGTCAGGCTGCCAATAATATTTATTGTAGCTCGTCCAATACCTGTTTCTTCTTCTGTTTCGCGAAGGGCAGTGGCTTCCATATCCATATCTTCCTTTGAAAAGCTTCCTCCCGGAAAGGATACCTGTGCACTATGCACTCCATTATAAGCAGATCTTAAAGTTATAAGGGTATATATGGTTTCTTTTTTTTCAAAGAGCAGTATTAATACACTACTTTTCCTTGCTGTATCAGGAATCGGATCAAATTCTCTCAGCCGATTTGATGGAATCATTTTAAAATGTGCGTTCTTGCCTGGGAGGGGTGCGTTTAGTCGGTCTTTCAGAAAGTCGACAAGCCGAAAAAGTTGCATGTTGGAATATT
>CAZNRQ010000006.1:0-14444 GCA_964574845.1 uncultured Bacteroidales bacterium | reverse complement strand
TCTTACATGATTAAACTTACTAACAATTTTGATTGTTAAAAAAAAATCATAAAAAATGTTAAAATCAAAAAAATATTGCTACTTTTGTACTTCAAATTTTAAAGAAATTAATAACCAAAAACGTAAAAAAAATGAAAAAATTATTTAGTTTAGTAATTGTAGCTATTGTTATCGTAGCCGTTAGTGCTTGTGGTGGCAAAAAAAACACTCCTGAAGCAGTTGCAGAAAAATTCTTGGGTCACTTAAACAAGAAAGAATATGCAGAAGCTAAAAAACTTGGTACTGAAAATACCAAACAAATGCTTGACATGATGGAAAGTTTTTCAGGAATGGATAAAAAAGCAGAAGTTAAAGACGTGAAAATTGAAAACCTGAAATGCGAAACAACTGAAGATAAAGCTAAATGTACTTATACTGCAGAAGCTAAAGAAGAAACCATCGATTTAGTAAAACAAGATGGTAACTGGTTAGTAGATATGAAAAAAGAAGGAAACGGCGAAACACCTCCAACAACTCCTACAACTGACTCTACAGCTGCTGTAAAATAATATCTCAAATCTGATTTAGATTTGCAAAAACGATGAAAAGAATTGTTCTGATTGTTTTCATCGTTTTTATTTTTATTGTACTATCAGCATGGATGTTCCTGCTTGCTTATAATCATCATAGCATGCAGGAACAATCTTTTTATAAATATACCCTTTCGCCTGAAGAATATGATAAAATTCAGGATGGTGACATTATTTTACGTCATGGCTACGGATTGGTTAGCGACCTTATTGTTGAGCAGCTTAAGGAAAAGTATGATCTTTCACACTGCGCTATTGTGGTCAAGACCGATACTGGTCTTGCAGTAATACATTCTGTATCCAGTTCTGTTTCTAATGTTGATGGTGTGCAAGCACAGGATCTTAAAAGTTTTATTGAAGAAAGCCATTATAATTCGGTAGTGGTAATTAGGTATAAGCCAAGAATCAATAAGCCAAATTCGGCTATCAGCACTAGGGCAAAGGATTACCTCCGAAAACAAATACCTTTTGATAACGCCTTTGACATTAATGATAGCTCACAATTCTATTGTACCGAATTGCTTTGGAAGGTTATTCTTAACGAATATGGTGATGATATAATGGCTGGAAAAAATAATGTGAGAAAAGACCATTTAAGGTTCGACACTTTTCTGGATACTACCCGATTCCAGATAATAATTAATCATCAGGAAAGAAAAAGGAAATAGGCTCCCACCTACCTGCCTGATCCGAATTAATTCTTCAATTCAATATTTACATTCCCATCTTCTGTTGACCAACAAGATGAATCGCAAACCGTAGTCCTTATAGCACGAATATTGTCGCCTCCAAAAGCATAGATTATCTGATTACCTTTTTTATATCGAGCCCTTACTGAATAATACTTGTCGGCAGGCAAAAGTACACTGTATTTCGAAACGCTAACTGTGTCGTTCAGAACGATAAGTTGTTCCTCAACTTTGCCTTCGAAAATGGTTATCGGGACCTTTAAATTCTCATCATTAATGGTCAACCTGATATTTAATCCGACCAAAAAGGGCTCTGCAGTATTGCAATCAGAGTAGTTGTAGTTGGCACAGTCCTGCGAACCTGAAAATGAAGTTTGCCGGCAGGAACTAAATGAGCAAATTCCCGTTGTTATTGCCAAAAAGAAAATTAATCGAAACTTTTTCATATTACATCCAACTTATTTTTTTTGTGAGATGAGTATCACGAAAGTTTATGGTAACACCTACCGAAACACTTATCCAGTGAGGTGAACTGCTGTAAGGCTCTATTTTGCCATATTCATATGCGGCCTTAATTAACAGGCTTTTATAGCTATAACTATATCCTAGCCCGGGTAACAATGCAAATTTACATTGCGGACGATGTCGCATGGCGTCGAAAACCCCAAATGAATACAATCCTTTGAGCCGAATAAATATTCCCTGGCGCTCATAATGATTTTTTGAATGGAAAGTAAATGACTTGTCGAGGCATAAATAGATATATCTGCGTTTTTCCCACAATTGAAAATACACCGAATCGGATTGTTTCTCCAAAATGCGCTTTTTTGTTAATCCTCCATTAAAACCAATATCCAATTGAAAATTGTATTTCGAATCGAAAACGCCTATGGCTGCTCCCATGTAGTAATCCTGAATGGAAAAAGAACCGGGATTATAACTTAGGGTTATCTTATTGATGTAGGGTGCAAAGCTCCCATGCAGCCCTTGTTTTCGCAAGGTTTTAATGGTTTTTTTCTGGTTCAGAACACGGGCGTAGTCGATGAGATTTTTAATCGCTTTTGAGTGTAAATGGAATTCGGGATTTGCTTTATGTCTTAAAAGAGTGTCGAGCAATGCTACGTCACCATTTTGAACAGCCACGGACACCGGAGTAAAACCCGAAGTATCGGCAATGTTTGTCGAATCTTTATGTGATAAAAGCATATTAACTATTTCATCATTGCCAAAATAGGCTGCGCATAGCAGTGCATCGGTGCTATCTGTAGTGACTATGTTGGTTTTTGCATGGTTCTCAAGCAGGTATTGTACCATGTATATTAAATTGTAACCGCTGCAATAAATCAATGCTGTAGCATTAAAATCATCAGTAGCATCTATATTGGCTCCGTAAAGCAGTAGGTTGTAAACTATGTCGGGATGATTTTGTATGGCTGCACTGAGTAATGCTGTTCGACCCGAATAGGGGATAAGGTTGGGGTTGGCCTTGTTATATAAAAGTATCTTAACAATATCTTCGTTGCCATTTTCAGCGGCATACATGAGTGGTGTGATGCCTTCGTCAGTTCTCGCGTTTACATTGGCGCTGTCCATAATCAGATGAATAACGGTATCCGTTTTGCCTTCGTAGGCAGCCATCAAAAGCTTGTTGTCTTTGATTTCTTTATTTTGGGCAACTACAACGCTTTGAGCCAGTAACAAAAAAGAAAATAGCAAATAATGGATAAATTTCATAAAGCTCGCATGGGCTTTAACTCAGTTTGGTACTCTCTGAATTAACTCAGTTTTTTAAATTTTATTATTAATTTTGTACAAAAATATTATAATTATGAGACTTTTGGAAGGAAAAACTGCTGTTATTACGGGTGCATCGAGAGGGATAGGAAAAGCCATAGCTTTGGTTTTTGCTAATCACGGATGCAATATTGCTTTTACTGATTTGTATTACGACGAAAATGCGGTGCTGCTTGAAAAAGAATTAACTGATTTAGGTGTAAAAGCAAAAGGATACGCTTCTGATGCCAGTTCATTTGCGGGGAGTGAAGAGACTATGAACGAAATCGTAAAGCAGTTTCCTGTGATCGATATCTTGGTCAATAATGCTGGTATAACTAAAGATAATCTACTGCTTCGTATGTCTGAATTGGATTGGGATGCAGTAATCAATATCAATTTGAAATCGGTTTTCAACCTAACCAAAGCAGTTCAGAAAACTATGCTAAAGCAACGTTTCGGTTCTATTATCAATATGAGTTCGGTAGTTGGTGTGGCTGGTAATGCCGGTCAGGCCAATTATTCTGCTTCTAAAGCTGGTATTATTGGTTTTACGAAATCGGTGGCTCTTGAACTTGGATCGCGTAACATCCGCTGCAATGCCATTGCCCCGGGTTTTATTGAAACCGAAATGACTCATAAACTTCCCGAAGAAGCCCGACAGATGTGGCTCAAGGATATCCCGTCGAAACGTCCTGGCACTCCTGAAGATGTGGCCAATGCTGCTTTATTTTTGGCTTCTAACCTTTCGGAGTATATTACCGGACAGGTGTTGAATGTATGCGGGGGAATGAATACCTAGGAATTCAGAAGTCTAATATTTGAAATTGGAACTAATACTGGCTCTTGTTTTTCATATTAAACAAAGGTGTAATATAGCGCAGGGCCACTTCTAATCCGCCTGCGCCTTTGCTGGCTGTAGCGAGTTGCGATACATTAACATCATAGCTTATGCCCAGCATAAAGTTTTTCCACTCAAACTGACCCGATATAACAACAGCATCGCTCCAGCGATAATGACAACCGAGCGATATTGCTGTCTCGCTTACAAAGTTGGTAAATTTAGAGGCATCGTTCAATCGATAGCGGAATAATGATCCAAAAAGAATATAGTTCGAAGGCCCTTGATTGTACCATACAGCAGATGGCAGAATAGCAAAGTTGGAGTTTTGGAAACCTATAAATGAGTTGACGTGTAAGGCAATTTTCATATAAAGCCGGCTGTCTACAAGATCGGAAAAGGATTGTTTGGGCCGGTTGATATGAAACACCGCCAATCCCACAGTAATTTTGCGGGCATCATTAGACGAAAGTGTTCCTGTTTGCGAATTATACGACCAAAGCATTCCGGCCGAAATATCACCATACATTTTGCTTTTGAATCCCATAGTTTCACCAGAAGGTAATGATGAATTGTAGCCATCAGTAGTGTTGGGATCATACTGATTGTCCCATTGCATTTTCGACTGATCTATGCGGCGTTGTCCAAATCCGCCTTGTATGCCGGCGGTCAGAGAGTTATGGCGGTTAACCGGTAAATGATAGGCAATTGACACATTGGCTTGTATTAAGCCCATTTTATTAGCTCCTGCCTGATCGTTATACAACTGAACTCCTAATCCTAATATGCCACCATTCAGTTTGCCTTTTAAAATTCCCATATCGTATGATAAACCGTAGGTCATATACGAGTGAGCAATGCTGCGCCATTGGCTTTTGTAATTGGCAATGATACGGTGATCGGCATTGAAAGCACCCGCTAAAGCAGGATTTAGTGAAAGAGGCGAATTATTGAACTGCGAAAAATGTATGTCCTGCGCTATGAGATTTCCAGTTATCAGAATGACGGTAATAAGGGTAAATATTTTCTTCATGCTTAGGGTTTGTCCTGTGAATGTTATTTTGATCGATGCACCGAGTATGGTATATTTTCGATAATTGATAACAAACCTACGAAATTTTTATAAAGTATACCATTAATCAATGAAAAAAAGCTTCAACGATTGATTTATTTCAGACGTTTTTTTTGATAATAAACTACTTGCAATAGGTAAAAATTATATTTTATAATCTGTAATTGCCATGAGAAAAATCTTTTATAAATCCTGAATTTCTCTATTTAAACCACGAAGTAGGTCAGTTTACCTGTTAAATGTTGTGCTTTATTGCTTGCATAAATCAGGTTTTTTATCACTTGATTACCCCATGCTTCGGGTGGTATTTTTGAATTGGCAAATAAAGTGCCACGTGATATGAAGCATTTAATACCAATTGGTCATCAATGTTTGCAACCTAAAGCATCTGCAATTAAAGGAATAGATGCAAAAGTTGTGATAAAAAATAATATAGTGGAACAAATTGAAAAGTGCTTTTTATGAACACATGGGTTTGTCCATAACAAATAATAAAATGAGAGAAGATATGAAAATTGGAAGTTTACTAAAGCCCTTTTTTACCAGTGTCATTTTTATCGTAATTCTTGGTATAAGTCAGCTTAATGGACAAAACATTGGTGTCAATACTGATGGGTCGGCCCCTGATGGGTCTGCAATTCTTGATATTAAAAGCACAAGTGCTGGATTATTGATCCCGCGCGTATCGCTCCAATCACTCAGCGATGAAACTACCATATCAGATCCTGCCAACTCGCTTCTGGTATTCAATACCAATGCTAGTGTTGGTTTGGGCAAAGGTTTTTATTATAATGATGGCACATCTGGTGTCCCGGTTTGGGTGCCACTATTAAATAAGAATAACTCATGGTTAACTGGAGGAAATGCGGGGACCACTCCTGGGACTCATTTTCTTGGGACTACGGATGAAAAGGAACTGTATATAAAAACCAACAATGTTGAGCGTTTGCGCATTTCAAAAGACGGTGGTCTTTCCGATCCCACTGTATCAATTACAAGTCTTTCTCAATCGACCAGTGCACTAGATATTGTTGCTAATACCCTTACCAACGGAAGTGCAATAACATTAAGTGCAGGCTCGGGCGATGGACCAACTGAAGATTTCAGTTTCGGGCTTAACATCAATAAATACGGAACAAACACTAACTCCAAACATGCATCAATAGGTTTTATGTCAGCGGTAACTAATTCAGGAGTTGATTCGCGTAATGTCGGTGGAGCAATACTAATTCAGAATGCATTCAATGCTGAGGGTATAAACTTAACTGTGGAAGGAGTAAATAGCAGCACAGAGCAGCAACTAACCGGTAACATCATTTATATGGATGCCAATAGTAATTCGAATATCAATAGCGCAAGCCGCGGAATACAAATTCTGAATTATGGTTCTGCAACCAACTATGGCATGGATATAGCCGTTGCCGATGCTACTTATCAGAGCTATGGCATATTGGTTTCGAATTCTTCGACTGCTACTCAGCCTAGCTATGGCATAAAAAGTACTGTTTCGGGAGGGATTACCAGTAGTACCGCCGATCAGAATTATGGCGGATATTTTTCCAATTCAAGTACATCAAACCGTGCTGATAGTTGGGCATATGGTATGCGCTCAGAGGCAACTGGTTCTACATCTACCGGTGTTAATTGTGGCGCATTTTTTAGTGCAGCCAACGCTGCAGATGGAAAAAACTACGCACTAATTGTACCTCATTACAACAGTGGCTCAAATTGGGGCGGTTGGGTTGGGATAGGCACCATAACTCCCAAAAGATTAATGCATGTCGACGGAATTGTCCGCATAGGTGGCGACCACAACATCGGTGTACTGGAATTTGTTAAAACAGGTACATCTAATCCTACAGTGTTAATAGCAGGAAACAATGCATCCACCATAAAATATATGTTTCCTTCGGTTCAGGCCACCACAGGTCAGCTATTACAGTGTGCTACCATAGTTGGCGATACTGCAAAATTAGCATGGGGTTCACTTAACTCTATTTCCTGGAGTCTGGTGGGAAATACAAATACTACGCCAGGTACAGATTTTATTGGGAATACGGATGCTAAAGATTTGTATTTCAAAACAAATAATATCGAGCGAATGCGTATCATTTCGAGTGGAAATGTTGGAATTACTAATGGAAATTTGGGAGTGGGTACCAACACACCCTCCAGTCTACTACATGTGGCTGGTACAGGACAATTTGGAACAGCCAGTACTACCTCGGGCGAACTTAAATTATTCAATTCAGGAAGTGCATTTTACACCAGCATTAAATCCAATCCTTCTGCAAATGTATCATATACCCTACCATCCACTGATGGAACCAGTGGTCAGCTTCTGAAAACCGACGGTAGTGGTAATCTTGCATGGATCACCGGTGGAACAGTTGCTCTGGGAGGTACTGGTCAGACTACCCTCACAACCAATGGAGTGTTGTATGGTAATGGCACCAGCGCAGTTGGTATAACAGCTCAAGGAGCTTCAGGTACAGTATTGCATGGTAATGGAGGAGTTCCAAGCTTTTCAGCAGTAGTTACGGCTGATATTATCAATGCAAATATTACTCAACCCAAGTTGCAAACAAAAGCAGTTGTTGCTTTAACAGATGCTAGCGCTACTCTTAGTGCTTCCGATATGATTGACAAAACAATATTTACCATTACACCCACATCAGCCCGGACATTAACCACCGAAACTGCTGCCAATTTAGTTGCCGGAATGTCAGGTGCGGGGGTAGGGTCGTGGTTCGAATTTACTATAATTAATCTGGCGACTACCTCAGGCAGAACTGCTACGCTTTCAGCCGGATCAGGAGTGACAATTGTTGGGAGTAGAGTATGTAATATTGCCGCAAGTGATGACCATTCTTCTTCAGCAACCTTCATTGCCATATTTACAAATATAACCGGCGGTTCTCAAGCAGTTTCTGTTTATAGAAAGTAAAACCATTGACAAAAATATGTTGTCACATAAAAACAAAAAGAAATTATTAAAAACTAAAACCACATAAAATGAAAACACTAACATTTACATCTTTTGGAAAAATGATGAGGAACAGCATCAAGCTATTCTTTAGTTTTTTACTCCTGACATTGTTATCAGTAAACGTCTTGGCGCAAAAGCCAAATTGCTTTTATGTTATGAGTAACACTCAGGTAGTTTCGACAAGCAATGGAGAATGCTTTTTTGTACTTAGCAATACCTCACTCGATGTGCAATTTTCTACTGGGTTTATATGTCCGACGAGCGAAAAGGCCAAATGGACATTTTCTTATGTTTTGGATGGAGCGACTTTGGGCAGTGGTACAGGCTCATTGGTTGGGACCATCTTTAATAAAGGAACGACAGGCATACAATGGACAGGGGTCTATACTACAACTGGTCAGACTAATGTTTTCCCCAAAATATATGTTCAGGTCGAAGACAGGGAAATTCCCATTGTACACTGTCCGCAAAATATAACAGTAAACAATGATCCTGGTTCTGGGGGAGCAGTTGTTACATTTCCAATGGCGACGGCAACTGATAATTGTCAGATTCAAACCATTTATCAGCGTGAAGGGCTAATAAGTGGCTCCACTTTTCCAATTGGGACTAACCTTCTTAAATTTGAAGCTGTTGATTTTTCGGGGAACACCGGTGGCTGCAACTGTTCCGTTACGGTGAATGATGTAGATCCACCTATTCTTACATTACCTTCTGATGTAACTGAGAATTCAAATACAATCGACGGCCGTGTTATAAATTATGATTTGTTAGCTACCGACAATTCGGGAGGCAATGTAGATATTCAATTGATTAGAGGTATTGGTAGCAGTCAACTTTTTCCTCCGGGAACAACCACATGCGTTTATAAAGCAACTGATCAGGCTGGCAATTATGTTATAGATTCGTTTAATGTAACCATTATTGATAACGAACCTCCTGTAATCACTTGTCCAACCAATATTGTTGTGGCAAATAATGCCGGTACATGTACAGCCACTGTGGATTATATTGTTACGGCAAATGATAACTGTCCTTCATTTCTTGACTTTTTCAACACTCAGGGCTTGTTACCTGGAGCCAATATTCCAGTTGGCACATCTTCCACAGTCACCTGGGTCGCTACTGATAATAATAATACCTCTACCTGCACTTTTACAGTAACAGCAGTTGATATCGAAAAACCTCAAGTGATAAATCCACCTGCTGATGTAGTTCTTTATAAGGAGGATCATGTATGTGGTGCACATGCAACTTACACCATGCCGACAGTTATTGACAATTGTTCCGGGCCTGCTGATATTACGTATACGCAAACGTCAGGTTTGCCGAGTGGTTCATTTTTTCCTGTTGGTGTCACAATGAATTCATATCAATATGCAGATGCTGCCGGAAATTCACAAACCTTTTCATTTCTTATTACCGTGCTAGATACAACTCATGCAGTGATAACTCCACCTGAAGATATCACTATTACTTTAGGTCCGGGCGAAACTATTGCAAATAATATCGTTCTCCCTGGTCCAGATATCACACAGGTTTGTCAGGTGTTAAGTCTTGATAATAATGCAACTTCAGATTCAAGTGGACACGGAACAGCACTTTTTGTGGTTGGTACCACAACAGTAACATGGACAGTGATTACAGCAACAGATACTTTATATTTTACACAAAACGTTAAAGTTATTGAAAACAATACCTGTTGTGCTTCATTTAATGTTAATATTGCTGAAGATCAGAAATTTTCAACATGTGCCAATGCAGCGGCAACTTTAACTGCGGTAGTTGATACAGGCATTTGTGCACAAACAACAGCCTTTGGTTACCTGTGGTCCACAGGTGCTACTACACCATCCATTGATGTAACTGAAGCCGGAACCTATAGCGTTACTGTTACTAATGCTAACAATTGCGTTGCATCAAACTCAATTACAACAACAGCTACCGTTCCTGCGAATTCAGGAGCTAATTTCGTTATTTTGGCTCGTCAGCATATTCAGCTTTTTGCAAGCACCGTTTATTCTGGTGGAGTGGGTATCTCCAACTTCAAATATGATTGCGGATATCTGAAAGAAGGAAAACTATGGGTGAAACATTATTCAACCATAACTGCTCCCGGTACTTTTATTCAGGGAACTGAAGTATCTGTTGATGCATCAAGTCATGTAACTGATGTAAGGAATACAGCAACTGATGTTACCTTCCCAACCTTCGAGCATATGCCATACACTGGTACTATCGATGTTCAGATTCCCAATAATACAACTGTTTATTTGACCGATACCTTATACAATTCTGTTGTTATCGGAACCAATGCTACAGCAATATTTACACAGCCAGTGGTTAACGTTGATAAATTTATCAAAATGACCAACGGAGCTACCATGAAATTTGCCCAGTGTGCAAAAGTTCGTTTGAATCATTTTATTGATTGCGGACAAAATGTAAGTATCAATCCTGAAGAAAAATATGTTACCTTCTTTATCCAGGGTAATGCCAATTTCCAAAAAGGAGCTCATGTGAATGGTATATTTGTAATGGAAGATTTCCATGTGTATGATAACGACGATTATGATGATAGTGGCAACTATGGCGGATGGGGAAGCAATTCCCATACTCACACCACTTGTGGTGAGCACAATGAGACTGATGATAATCATACCACCTGCAGCGATCATAATACCACTTACAGCCATAACAACAAATGCGGTGGTGGAAGCAATACAAGTTGCGGAAATCACGGAAGTGATGATCATCAATATAATAACAGTCATGATAATGATTGGCAGGATGGTAATGATAATAACTCAAATTGTGATATTCGCAAAAATCATCACTTGCATACCAACAATGCTACTTCATCAAGCCCCAATATCTTCAAAGGTATGTTCTACGTGGGTAGTCTTCATTCAGGCCAAAATACCAAATGGTATAAAGCCGATTTCTGTGGAAACTGCACACCTTATGTACCTGTAGCTTGGACCTGCCCAGCAAACATCGTTCTTTGCGATGGTCAGGAAAAATTTAATTTGAGAAGTCAATATCCTGCAACTTTGCCGGGAATCACTAACCTGACAAATGATCAGCCAACAACATTTCCAATAGGAACAACTATGGTTCACTGGACCATTCATTATTCAGATGGAGCTTATTCCTACTGCACACAGAATGTAACCAGAAGTGGACCTATCTCGGTGGTTATAAACAGAGATGGTTTATTCTGCGAAAATTCATTCCGTCTCAGAGCTGTTGCAACAGGTAGCGGTCCTTTTACCTACGAATGGAACACAGGAGAAACTACACCCAGTATTATTGCTGGTGCCAATGGTGGAGATTATTCTGTAGTGGTAAGCAATGCCCTCGGTTGCGATTCAAGCTACCGTGCTGTTGTTTCCGCTGATCCTACTGATCTGATGCCGCAATACACTATGTATGCTCTGAATAGTATCAGACTTAATAAAACTACAATTACCAGCGGATCAATGGGTATTAACTCAACTTGTGGTACTATTGATGCAACTTACACTTCACATTGCGATAATACTTCAGATTGGGCTAAATGTAAGAAGATCTACAAAGATAACACCAGTACTATCCAAACCCAAAACAAAAACATTGCCAATGTGGTTATGCCTGTTTTCGAATCCAACGTTACCAATCCTTGCAACAATGTCACTGTTGCCTGCAATGGAACTATTACGCTAACTGATACTGCTTACAATGTCATCACAGTTAATACGAACGGAACCGTTATTTTCACTCAGGAAGTGGTCAACATCAAGACCCTCAACCTATGCCAGGGTGCTATTGTAAAATTCACAGTGGCTTGTGGTAAAGTTCGTATCAAGAATGCTATTAACGCAGCGAAACTGGTAAACATAAATCCTGACAAGAAATCGATGCTGTTCTATTGTGAGAATAATGTTACTTTCCAGGAAGGTGCACATGTGTATGGGATATTTTATCTTGCATATGGTGGCAAAATAAACTATTCGTTTAATATAGCTGATTATACTAACACGCGTTACAACGAGTTTGAAGGTATGGTAATCGCCAAGGATATTTATTCTGGAAAATATACCACATGGACATTGAATAATTTCTGTCAGGGCTGCCTGGTACTTAGAGACCAGGGAAATGGACCGCAAGACAATATTCCTGAAGTGGGAGATATTAAACTTAATAATTATCCAAATCCTTTTACTCATACTACCTCAATATCCTTCACTTTGCCTGAAGATGATCATGTAACTTTAAAAGTGTACGATGTTTCCGGAAAACTCATAGCTTCCTTGCTTGATAAAATTGCCGATAAGAATCAGGAATACAAAGTTAATTTTGATGGTAGTGAACTTCCAGCCGGTATTTATTTTTATAAGTTGACCACAGGAAAGGAAGTCTTGACTGGTAAAATGACTTTATTTAAATACTAATTTTTAAGGATTGATTAAAAACCCTCTTCATTTGTGGAGGGTTTTTTTATTTGGAGAATCCAAATGGATTTCGTTTGCTAACGATCTGCCAAAACACTTGATATTGCGCATATGCACCATGGAATTGCATTTTGGCCAATCGCATCAGTTCTTTGTTTACAAACGATATGACTCCGATTGTGAACAGTTGTTAATGAATCAATAACTGTCGTTATCGATTCATTAAGTGTCGTATTTTGGCCAAATACGACCATATTTTGGCCAAGTACGACCGTATTTGGCGAAAAAACGATAGTATTTGGCTTAAATACAGTAGTAATCTGACAGATACTTGTCGTTATTGCTTGAGTAACAATTTGTGTTGAATCAAGAACAACTGTTCTTAGTCCTAAAACGATCTTTTATAGCCGTGAATAAATAGCAATAATTTTTTCAATAGGATAAACTGATCTCGCCAGTTAACCATGCCAACGCTAAACACTGCCTTGCAAAAGAACTTTGTGAAATTTTGATAAACTGAATTGTAAACCACACTTCGAATCCAGGTATTCTAATGATATCAAAAAATCATAACTTATAAATGCTTTTCAATAGAAGGCTGATTCAAAAAATACTTATTACTTCCAGGGCTATTTATCTAGGTCGATAAGGTATTTTAACCTGAAATAATCAGGTGCTTTTGCTCTTGATTGAGGCTGGTAACTATTGTACTTTTGGATACTTAGAATAGGAAACTCAGATTACGCAGAGCTTAAAAAAAATACTCTTTTTGACATGGAAAATTCTACTTTTAAACATTCAGAGATTATTTGTTTGGGAATTATGCTCTTCCTTATTATGCTATCAATAAAAATGAACGCACAAAGCAAATCACTTGTATTTAGAGGCAATGGAAGTAATAAAGCTTATATGGTGATGAACGGCGGAAGTCAAACAAAACCTGTATATTTAGTGGTGAATAATCCCAATCCTATAGCCATTAGGCGGACAGGCACTGATGGAGGTTGGATCATATCTGAAAATGAATTTAATATTGTTCGCTGGAATATGGGCAGCAATACTGGAACTTTTGTGGTGCCATTTGGGGCTTCAACCGGTATTGCAACAGATGAATACATTCCTCTTAGCTTCACTAAGACTTCTTCGGAAGCTTCTGATGCTAAGTTTGCAACTTTTGGGACAGGTTCTGACAATACAACTTACCCTTCAGATGTTGAGAGCATGAATGGGATTTTTGGAGGATCAGCAATTAACAACCTTATCGATAGATATTATTTTATTGATGTTGCCAATACCATGACTGCAGAAATGGAATTCAGTTATAAAGGGTCGGAAAATGCTACAACTGTTGATCCGGGTAATCTCACCTCACCCCAACAATGGGACAATACAAATAAAATCTGGCTTTCATCCATCGGCCCCGGAGCAAATGGAGTCTCATCCGGAATTGGTGCCATTCCTTCCGGAAGTACATCTTCATTTTTTGCATCAAAAGTATGGGCGTTGTCGCATAACGAACAACCGCTCCCTATTCAGTTAATCAGCTTCGATGCAGTTTGTAATACAAATCAGATAAATTTGTCGTGGACCACAGCAACTGAGACTAATAATAGTTTGTTCACTGTTCAACGAAGTTCTGATGCAAATAATTTTGAAGATATTACTTCATTACCCGGAGCTGGCAATAGTAATATTTATATTAATTATAGTGCTATTGATACCCATCCATTAAGTCAAATAGCCTATTATCGATTGAGACAGACTGATTACGATGGTAATTTTACTTTTTCTACTATAAAAACTATTGAAAAATGTAGCCCGGATTTATCAGAATCAAATGTTTATTTTGACGCCACTACAGGCTCTGTTGTTGTTACTCAAACCAGTGATGATGGTCTGCCTTTTACTGTCAGTCTTCAGAATATGCTGGGACAACAAATTCTGAAGGAAGATCGGTTGGGTGGTGGACAGGTTCGCCTAGATATCGGCAGTTTGGCTAACGGAGTTTATATGGTAGTGATCAGAACTGAACGCGAAGTGTTTTCTGCCAAAGTATATATCAGCAGATAGTTTAAAGG